>CAADGS010000088.1 GCA_900696615.1 uncultured beta proteobacterium | reverse complement strand
TGTGTCGTTCTCGCTGCCGCTAAAATTTCCGGTGCAAGCGATAAGGTGTAGCTTTTAGCTACATTGGCTTGATTCCAAACCCGCGCGACGACTCCATGATTAATTCCATCTTCAGCCGGCTTTAAAGCCCACAATAGTACATCCGGATCGGATATAGTCAAAAACGAAAAATTGCTTTCATCATAAGAAGGATCCATTCCGATCACTGCATGCGTTACAAATGGATTTTGATGCTCTAATGAAAATTTCATCGCCGACGTTTGATTAAACGCATCGTGCGTCTGCAACGCAAATCGTTGCAAGAACCGAGAATCTCCGCCTTGATCTGGAATTCCCAAATTGGGTCCATCGACTTGGCCGCCTGCCAGTATGTTGAGTTGTGGGGTCGCAGTATCGAATTGATTGTGTGTGCTACTACCCAATTTCATGTAATAAGCATCGGCATTTGAGAGCGTTACACCGACACCGCCACCGGACACATCGGCAAAATGATTGATGGTCAACCAATCATACCGCGCATTTCTCGGCGAATAATGCCCACCATCCGCCAAACGCTTGGCGCGAATAACCGCACCCACTTCTTCGTGCCATACATTGGGAGAATTGATATTGAATGAATAACCCCAAGTCAGGGTATCACTGAAATTCTGCATGATGTTGTTTTGAATTTCGATGCGGTTACTACCGCGAGTCAATGTGATCCGTGAAGCAAGTGTATAGGGATTGATGGAGTTTGCACGCAGTGTCACGCTGACCGGACCAACATTTTCGACTGTAAGGCTGCCACCCAATCCCCCCAGATCATTGATTGTTCTACCATTGATCGTGCGGACAAACTCCCGGTTTCCTCTTTTCTTGTCGATCAGGCTGGTAATGGCACCGCTGTTCGATACCTTAATACGGTAAAAATCATTCTCAATGATATTACCGTTTATCGTTGCCGCGTTAGCAAATGAATTTCCCGCACCACTTCTAATTTCATACACTTTGTAACCAACCGAAGGAATATCGCTTGCCAGAATTCTTAAACGAGTTTTTCCGTTGATCACAACGTGCTGAGACGGCACGTGTTCTCCAGTAGTTACATCGATTACATGAACCAAATCTTTATTGGCGACAGGAAAATCCGCATAATCAGTGCGCGGCCAACTCAAACTGTTAAATACATAGAACCGCCGATTTGCACCACTGCGCGCAATCATCGCACCAAGCTGTTTTTTTGCATCGCTGTACAATGTGTCGACATAGGCAGTAATTTCTCCTTGAATTTTGCGCTGCCAATCAGCCCTGGCACTGCGCAGCACCTTACCATCCGCTGTCCAGTTGTGCTCAAAGTACAAACCAAAATTGAGCATCGCTTTATCGCGTGCTGCAATCCGGCTATCCATAAATGCAGGATTGTTCAAAGCAACAAGCGTAGCCATAGCGTCTGCGCTCCGAAGCTTCTCTATGGCGCGCTTCACTCGTGCCGAAACTTCGGACATCGATGCCGAATAGAGTTCCCACTCATTACCATAACTGGCCGCAAATGTTTCCAAGCTTGCGCCGTGATTTGCTTCAAAATCCTTAAAGAAATCCAGTTGATTCGATACGATGATCTTGCGATTTGAATTGGTATACTGTTTTGCGGCGGTAATAAAATGATTATCCATTGTTTTCAGATCGTCTTCTCCTTTACCAAAAATGCCTACAACAGGAAAAGGGTATGCGAGTTTAAAACTATCGGTATCGACAAAGTTAATTGCTTCGGAGGGAAAACGTCCTTCAGCGTAACCCCCGATTGACCGGTGGTCGAGAAAAATTGAATTCCACTTCATCAATATCCGACTACCGTCTCGCCCGCCCATATAATATATTTCTCGGTCTCGGTTGCTTAAATGCGGAACGTGCGAAGCACAATTGCACA
Source organism: uncultured beta proteobacterium (assembly GCA_900696615.1). Classification (GTDB taxonomy): domain Bacteria; phylum Pseudomonadota; class Gammaproteobacteria; order Burkholderiales; family Nitrosomonadaceae; genus Nitrosomonas. The sequence goes on along the minus strand of CAADGS010000088.1, from coordinate 14,874 downwards.
CACCCTTCCACGAATATTTTGCGCCTGAACCGGCCCATAACGAAGATAAGCCATACGGTAGGGTCTGATTTTCCATCGCTACTGCAAGTGAAAAGTCAACGTCGTAGGTGCGCTGCAATAACCCTGGATAATACATGCCGCGCAACACAGCTTCTGCGGGAGTTCCGCCATTTGACAGTACCAGCGCATTGAGCGGCACACTGAAATATCCGCTTTTAATACGGTTGATCAGCCTTTTAAATTGGGCATCTGTGCGATTCTTTTGATAAACCCACAGCCAAAAACTGCCATCGGCATTCCATTTGGCTTGATACGGTGCAGGATTCTCCTGCGTTGCATCCATTTGATTGAGATAATAATCGGTCATCGCCAAGAAGGCATTTTCATATTCTGCCTCATCGCCCCGCCACATATAATCAGTATGGTCATCGGGAGCAAGATAAATGCGCTTTTCTGCCATCACACCCTGGACAATAAGAAGAATCAATAAAGAAACAAAAAACTTTGGAATAAAATTTCTCATAATAGGAAGCCTCTGAAATGGAAAAATCAACAAAGAGGCCAGACTCGATTGATGTCTCTTTATTCCCAGTGGTGCACGCATAGAATTGTGCGTTGATGAATTTACGTAGCGTAAGTAAGCTGTAGTGCTTAAATTACAGCAATTACAATACAATCATTAGCAAGCAAAGAGAATCAATGGCTAGCGTCGCCAATATACCTACTTAGTAAAATGACTAAATCTTGAGGAAAGGTAGAAAATAAGCTCAATTACCAAATCGTAATAAAAAATAAAAACTTTGCCTGGTTACACACCCGTAAATTTCTATGAATATCTCTTTTTTCAATTGTGATAATAGATTGCTTCGGTTGTGTACCGGCAAGCAAAGCTAATCGATACAATTAACATATTCACAGCAATTCCATTTAAAAACTCGATGAGAAAATACATGATGAAAAAAATAGCACTAGCTTTAGCATTAACTTTTGCAAGCACCCAAGTAATGGCCGAGTGGACCTCATTAGGTGAAAGTGACCTAAAAGGCGGATATACCGCTTATGCCGACCTTGCTTCAATCCGCAAAGCAGGCAATAGAGTTAAGATGTGGATCCTGCTTGACTATAAAGTCGAACAAAAAGCAGCGGGTATTGTTTTCTTATCCGAGAAAATTCGGCGTGAATTTGATTGCGAAGCAGAGCAAATGAGAACTTTAGCCTTCTCTTTATTTAGCTGGAATATGGAGAAAGGAGACCTTATCCGCTCTTATAGTCAGCCTCAGAAATGGGAAAAAATTCAGCCGGGCAGCATGGATGAAGTCGAATGGAAAGAAGCTTGTAAGGTATAAACTTTACTTAGCATTCTGAACAAACACCTACCGGCCTATGAGCAGAAAGTGAGAATGTACTGCTGAAACAGTAATATTGATTGCATCGCCGCATCCGGGAGAGCTATAGTACGAGGCGATTGTAGAAGGATTGGGCAATACATGACGAGCAAACCGCACGTCAACGGTTGGCTCATGACAAAAAAACCGGAGTTACGTTGCAAGCAAAAACGATAGCTCTAAGAGACAGTGGATTTAAAACCGAAATTTCCACTATTATGGTTTTGTGTACTATGTGCACATCTGACTGTTGACGGTACCGTCACTGACCGTCTTATCATGAGATGATGGCTGTTTTGCGCCATTGCAAATCCCACTTCAGCATATTTTCATTACACAAAATGAAAACAATTTTCTGACATCACAACCGGTGAATAGTACCATTGCCGCTTTTGGCAGCAGTAATGGAAAACGCGATGAGAAAATTTTGGAGTTTCGCGGACTCAAACCAACCCATCGCGCTTGCAATCTCTCACTTTGGCTAGAAACAATGCCTCTCTAGATATTACACTTTACACACACCTTTATATTTCTATCACCCCAACCCCGGCCAATAATGGCTATCCGGAAGCGGCCGTTTGCCGAAAATGGCCTGGCCGACGCGCACTACGGTAGCGCCTTCTTCGATCGCCAATTCGTAGTCGCCCGACATGCCCATCGACAGTTCGTCGAACGATAGTCCGGCAGGGGCTTCCTGGCGCAACATGGCTTGGATGTCACGCATTTTGACGAAGCATTCGCGCACGCGGTCATGATCGGATGAAAAAACGGCCAACGTCATCAGGCCCTTGATACGCAACGATGAGAATTGTGGCAAGTGCTGCACGAAATCGCGTACAGCCTCTGGCGGCAGACCGAATTTGCTTTCCTCGCCGGAGCTATTTACTTGCACGAATACGTCGATGGCTCGACCTTCGTTTTGCAGACGTTTATCGAGTTCCGCCGCGACTTTGAGGCTGTCGAGCGCTTGGAACTCATTGGCAAAGCGCGCCAGGTATTTAGCTTTATTGGTTTGCAGATGTCCGATGATCGACCATTTGATATCCAAATCGGCGAGTACTTCGGATTTTTCACGTGCTTCCTGGATTTTGTTTTCACCCATTTCATGAACACCGGCGGCGTAGGCAATGCGCAGCCGCTCCGCCGATACGGTTTTGGTCACGGGCAGCAGCCGCACGTTGGAAGGATCGCGGCCTGCTTTCTTGCAAGCATCGATAATGCGTTGCTTGACGGTGGCAAGATTATTTTCGATGTCGGTCAGTTGTTGTTCTGCGTTGAATTCCACGGCGATCTCCTGGTTCATGATGCGGATGCTCCTGCTAATTTTGTTGCTTGATGAAATACCATTTTCCAATGCCTTCCCTGTCGATGCCAAAGCGAGGTTCTGAGTGATTTTGCACTTCCGGTATCGGGTCGCCCGGTTTTTTGCAGCGAATAAATCGCCAATACCAAGTCATCGCTTAATGCTTTGACACGAAAACTCTCAAATACCCAAAGCAAATTGGGATCTTTACGTTTCAGCCAATCGATCACGTCACTTTTAGTATGAATTTGTCCGTGATTATCGATTTCTTCAAAGTTTTCCGCCAGCAATTCATCAATACATTCGGGGTGTGCGTTCAGATCCGCTTGTAACAACTTAAGTTCCAAACGCTGAATTTGTTCGGCGATAGCTTCCATTTTCAAGTGAAAACGGTTACTTGATCCGCATACCGGGATGCGCGCCGGAGTCCGGTGACAAAATGAACAATTCACTGGGATTGCCGCCCCCGGCTGCCAACACCATGCCCTCCGATAAGCCGAATTTCATTTTGCGCGGCGCGAGATTGGCAACCATGACGGTTAGACGGCCTATGAGTTTTTCAGGGTCATACGCGGATTTGATACCGGCAAAAACAGTGCGCTGTTCGTTGCCGATATCGAGCGTCAATTTCAATAATTTTTCAGCACCCTCTACATGTTCGGCGTTGACGATTCTGGCGACGCGCAGGTCGATTTTGCTGAAATCGTCTATGGAAATCGTTTCGGCAATCGGTATAGCGGCTACGCCGGTATGCTGCTGTTTTTCCGCATGCCGTGCAGGCGATCCCGGCTCAGGTGCAGTCAAGCTTTGCCTGTTGGCGGCGATGAGGGCATCGATTTGTTTGGCCTCGATCCGTGTCATCAAATGCTGATAGGCATTGATTGCATGCCCAGCAGGTAGTAACAAGCTGGATACCGATTGGTCGGCACCCAGTTGCGGCCAGGTCAGCGGTTCGCAATAGAGAAACGCTTCGATCTGCTGCACGGTTCCGGGCAGAATCGGTTTCAGATAACACGAAAGCAAATAAAACAACTGAATGCCCAAGCTGCTGGCACGGTGCAAGTCATCCGCGCAATCCGGTTGCTTGGCGATTTCCCATGGGGCCAGGGTGTGGATCATTTCGTTGGCTTCATCGGCAAACTTCATGATTTGGCGAATCGCAGCCGAAAATTCGCGATCTTCGAACGCTTGCTCGATCGCATCAGGACGCCAGCTTGAAAAATGCTCGTCGACCATCGCCTGCAATGCCTGATATTGCTCTCCCGCAACCAACTTGCCGCCGAAACGCTTAGTGATGAAACCGGCACAACGGCTGGCGATGTTGATGAATTTGCCGATCAAATCGGAGTTGACGCGTGCAACGAAATCTTCTAAGTTCAGGTCGATGTCTTCCAAAGTACTATTCAATTTAGCGGCGTAGTAGTAGCGCAGCCATTCCGGATTCAACCCCTGCTTCAGGTAGCTTTCCGCGGTAATGAAAGTACCGCGCGATTTGCTCATTTTTTCGCCGTTCACGGTCAGAAAGCCGTGCGCGAAAATTTTGGTCGGTGTGCGGTAGCCCGCATTTTGCAGCATGGCTGGCCAAAACAACGCGTGAAAATACAAAATATCCTTGCCGATAAAGTGATACAGCTCCGCATCCGATTGCAGTTGCCAATATTCATCGAAGTTAATATTTTCCCGTTCGCACAAATTCTTGAAACTGCCCATGTAACCGATTGGCGCATCGAGCCAGACGTAGAAATACTTACCCGAAGCACCGGGAATCTCAAAGCCGAAATATGGCGCATCGCGCGAAATATCCCAATCGGAGAGTTTATTTTCGCCCGCTTCACCGAGCCATTCACGCATCTTATTGGCAGCTTCCGGCTGCAAGTGATCGCCTTCGCATGTCCATTGCCGCAAAAAATCGGCACAGCGTTTATCGGACAAACTGAAGAAGTAATGCTCGGATGATTTATTAATCGGTTTCGCTCCCGAAACTGCGGAATAAGGATTTTTCAACTCAGTGGGGGCATATGCCGCGCCACACACTTCGCACGAATCGCCATACTGATCTTTGGCGCTGCACTTCGGACACTCACCTTTAACAAAACGATCCGGCAAAAACATGTTCTTGACCGGATCGTATAATTGCTCGATACCACGCACCGCGATCAAACCGGCAGCTTTCAATTTATTATAAATATCTTCGGAAAAATGCCGCGTTTCGGGCGAATGGGTACTGTAATAATTATCGAACTGGATGTAAAAACCGGTAAAATCCCGCAAATGCTCGGCATGAACGCGCGTGATCAAGGCTTCCGGCGTGATACCTTCTTTTTCGGCACGCAACATGATCGGTGTGCCATGGGTATCATCGGCGCATACATAATAAACCGCATGTCCACGCATTTTCTGAAAGCGCACCCAGATATCCGTTTGAATATATTCCACCAGATGTCCTAGGTGAATACTGCCATTGGCATAGGGAAGCGCGGAAGTTACCAGAATTTTTCGCTTGTTCATGAGCTATTCGCAAACCAAATTAAATAAAGGACAATTGTAACAAACTGTGTGCAATTTCCTGATATTTGTTACCATCCGGGAATTGAGTGATTCATGCCTAGCGGCAATAAGAGGAGTTTTGCAGTGACTATTTCCGAACAACAAATTCAAGCCATTCTCGTGCAAGCTATTGACCCAACCACAGGAAGAGATTATGTCACCCAAAAATCGGTGACCCGTGTACAAGTTGATCAGAATAACGTATCGATCGATATCGAACTGGGTTATCCGGCTAATAGAGTCAAAAACAGCGTTCAAAAACAAATCGTTGAAGCGCTGCAATCCATGCCAGGCATTGGAAATATCCAAGTTACTGTTAGCAGCAAAATTATTCCCCATAGTGTTCAGCAAGGTGTCAAGCTGATTCCCGGAGTCAAGAATATCATTGCGGTAGCTTCCGGCAAGGGCGGTGTCGGAAAATCTGCCACCGCGGTCAATCTCGCTTTGGCTTTAGCTGCAGAAGGCGCTTCCGTCGGTATTCTGGATGCGGATATTTATGGTCCTTCGCAACCCCAAATGCTGGGAATAACCAATCATCCGGACTCACTCGATGGTAAAACCATGGAACCGGTACAAGCACATGGCATTCAGGCGATGTCGATCGGTTTACTGATCGACGTGGAAACACCTATGGTGTGGCGTGGTCCGATGGTGACCCAAGCTTTGCAGCAACTGTTAAACGATACCAATTGGAAAGACCTGGATTACTTGATCGTCGATTTACCACCGGGTACCGGTGATATTCAGTTGACGCTGGCGCAAAAAATACCCGTTACCGGCGCCGTTATCGTCACCACCCCGCAAGATATCGCCCTGCTCGATGCACGAAAGGGATTAAAAATGTTTGAAAAAGTAGGCATACCGATTTTAGGCATTGTAGAGAACATGAGCACCCATACCTGCCCAAACTGCGGTCATACTGAACAGATTTTTGGTACCGGTGGCGGTGAAAAAATGTGCCGTGATTATAACGTTGAATTTCTGGGTGCACTGCCACTCGATATCAAAATCCGCGAGCATACCGATGCGGGAAAACCCAGCGTCGTGGCCGAACCGGATGGAAAAATAGCTGAAACCTACCGTCTGATTGCGCGACGGGTAGCCGTCAAGGTTGCCGAATCAGCCGAAGATCATTCGGAATTGTTTGCAAAAATCATCATGGAAAACGACTAGGAAAGATTGAACGATGACGATTAAATCGGACAAATGGATACGGCGTATGGCGCTTGAACATGGCATGATCGAACCGTTCGAGCCCGATCAGATTCGCCGTAAAGACGATCAGCGTATCGTATCGTATGGAACCTCCAGTTACGGCTACGATATCCGCTGCTCGGATGAATTCAAACTCTTTACTAACATCAATTCAACTATCGTTGATCCTAAAAATTTCGACTCCAATTCATTTATCGATGTCAAAAGCGATATTTGTATCATTCCACCCAATTCCTTTGCATTGGCACGCACGGTGGAATACTTCCGTATTCCGCGTAATGTGTTAACCATCTGTCTGGGCAAATCCACTTATGCGCGTTGTGGCATTATCGTCAATGTCACACCGTTTGAACCGGAATGGGAAGGCTATGTCACACTGGAATTTTCCAATACCACCCCGCTTCCTGCCAAAATTTACGCGAATGAAGGCGTTGCGCAAGTTATTTTCTTTGAATCGGACGAAGTGTGCGAAACCTCCTATAAAGACCGAGGCGGCAAATACCAAGGGCAACATGGTGTAACCCTTCCCAAGATTTAATCATTATGAGTCAATCATTGATCCATGAACTAATTGATTACCCCTATCTGGCAAGCTATCAATTTTTTATCTAAAAATCACGCAGCTTATTTAAACTTTTTATTAGAAAAACCGTCTTATGCAACAGAATTACTAGTCATACAACATATTGTTTTAAATAGTTTATAACGGCATTTCAGTTATTTTCTAAGAACATAAGAAAATACTTGATTTGCTTGAAATGCGGACTATAATGCGTGCAATTAAAAATAAGTAATCTCATTAGTAAAAGGAGGTCATCATGAAAAGTATCAAGAACTATTTTGCTTCAGTTGATTTAGTTAATGCTCATATTCCTGAAACGTAGCCATTTTTAAAGGAAAACTCACATGCGTACATTTGCTTCTACACTTCCCAAAGTCGATCAATCTGAAGTTTTATTTGATTCCCATCCAGAAATTAGTCTGAACTTCAAACATGTTCAGAGTGCATTAAAAAAGGCTATCAGCGCCCATTTTTATTAGTCGATAGCAATATCGTCCGACAAAAAGCACGACGATTTAAAGCCGCCATGCCGCGGGTACATCCGCATTATGCCGTTAAAGCCAACCCCGATCATCGCGTTTTAAAAACGCTCATCGCTGAAGGCGTTGGTTTTGAAATTGCTTCAATTGCTGAGCTTGATTTGCTATTGAAGCTGGGAGTACCTGCTGCCGAGATATTTTATAGCAATCCAATGAAATCCCGGTCTTATCTTGAGTATGCGGCATCCAAAGGAGTTGAATGGTATGTTCTCGACAGTATTGAAGAACTGAGAAAAATTGTGAGTGTAAAAGCCGATGCGAAAATGTATCTGCGTATCGACACACCCAATATTGGCAGCGATTGGCCGTTAGCCGGCAAATTCGGCACACATTTGGCGGATATTAATGAAATTATCTGTGAAGCTGCAAAACTTAAAGCCGATCTGGCTGGCGTTACGTTTCATGTCGGTTCGCAATGCCGCAATCCTCAAAACTGGCGAGTTGGTATTGAGCGCGCCAAGAAAGTTTTCACAGAAATGCAAAGCGCCGGACTCAATCCTCGATTACTGAACATCGGCGGAGGTTATCCGGTACGTCACATTAAGCCTATTCCTTCGATTGAAGTCATTGCAGAAGTAGTCAATGAAGCGATTGCAGATCTACCTGAAAGTGTACGTGTCATGGCTGAACCGGGCCGTTATTTGGTATCGGATTCGGCTTATTTCGTCTGCCGCATAGTGGGTACCGCGACTCGAAATGGAAAGCGCTGGATGTATTGGGATGCCGGTATGTTCGGAGGTGTAATAGAAATGACTGAAGGCTTGCGCTATGAAATCCTCACAGACCGCAAAGGCAGTGATATTTCTTGGTCAATTGCTGGCCCGACTTGTGATTCCGTCGATATATTGATGCACGATTTGATGTTACCCAATGATATGCAAGAAGGTGATTTTATTTATATCCCGAATGCAGGCGCTTATACCACAGCTTATGCCAGTAATTTCAATGGATTTCCATTACCGGACGTAAAAGTGATATAAGTATTTAAGCATCTTACTGATTATTTTGTCTGATAAATAATGGTGACGTCGTACGATACGGCGCCACCATTTTCTTTTTTTGCTCCAACCACTCAGCTCCTCACGGCGTCATGATTTGCGATCAAGTACAATGAAATGATACTCCAGCTTGTCAGCGCTATCGTCAAAATATTTATCCCGTTTCACTTCTTCCCAATCGCTCCTTTCGAATTGCGGAAAAAACGTATCTCCTTCAAAATCTTTATGAATCTCAGTAAGATACATGCGTCGGCACAACATGATTGTTTGCTGAAACAGCTTCTCACCACCAATGACAAAGCTTTCACCGTCAAACTGTGTAACTTCCTTGCATGCCAAAATCGCATCTTCAACAGAATGAACAATCATTGCACCCGGCGCCTCATAATCCGCTTGACGGGTAATGATGATATTGGTCCTACCAGGCAAAGGCTTGCCAATGGATTCATAAGTTTTGCGTCCCATTATGATGGGATGCCCCATTGTCAGCGACTTGAAATGCTTTAAATCAGCAGGCAAATGCCAAGGTAGGGCGTTATTTCTCCCAATCACGCGATTTCTAGCCATCGCGACCAATATGGATAAACGTGGCAATGTCATATGGCTACCGGTGCTTTGATGGAAGGATAAGGATCATAATTTTCCAAAATAAAATCTTCATACTTAAAATCCAATATTTCGCGTACTGAAGGGTTCAGCTTCATCGTTGGCAAAGACTTAGGCTCACGCGATAATTGTTCGCGCGCTTGCTCAAGATGATTCATATAGAGGTGTGCATCACCAAAAGTATGCACAAAATCTCCCGGCTCAAGCTTGCATACCTGGGCAATCATCATCGTTAGCAATGCGTACGAGGCAATGTTAAAAGGCACACCTAGAAAAATATCTGCACTGCGTTGATAAAGTTGACAAGATAATCGCTTATTCGCAACATAAAATTGAAAAAAAGCATGACATGGCGGCAGCCGCATTTTATGTAAATCCCCAACGTTCCAGGAAGAGACCATCATGCGCCGGGAATCCGGAGTATTTTTAATTTGATCGATCACGTGCATGAGTTGATCGATACATTCTCCTTCCACGGTTTGCCAGCAGCGCCATTGATGACCGTAAATGGGGCCCAAATTTCCATCTGCATCGGCCCATTCATCCCATATCGACACACCGTTTTTGTGCAGATATTCAATATTCGTATCGCCCCTTAAAAACCATAATAACTCGTGAATGATGGATCTCAGGTGGCATTTCTTGGTAGTTACCAATGGGAAGCCCTCACGTAAATTAAAACGCATTTGGTAGCCAAAAATGGATAGAGTGCCGGTGCCCGTACGATCTGATTTCTGCTGTCCATGATCAATCACGTATTGCATGAGTTCGAGATATTGACGCATTTGTTATCTATTACTCCCTATCTGAATGAGAAAAAACTAATCTCTTGCAGCGATCGCAGCCATCCTGCAAATAAGACGTATATAATAGAGCACTATATTAATTAACTAATCATTCTTTGCGCAATGACTCCTGAATTTGTCATGCAGAAAATAAAACTAGACAGGAAAGCTTTCAATGCTGGCATCACTTTTCCAGAATTTATCATCAATCGACCAATCAACTAAAGCATCCCATCTTCTCGTAATACTTCCGAAATTAGAAAAGATTCCTAAAAAATATGCGATTCCCGGTGAAGATTCGCTAACAAAGCTTCTACAGCGGCGCGAAATGCAACTGACTGACTTGCGCAGCACCCCAGTCAGCGCGGATCTTGTTAATGGCGAATTATGTGCGTGGGTTATGGTGGACACCGGGGATTCTGTTTTCAATCAACAAACTCTAATCCGCAAGGCAATTAAATTGCTACTGATAGAGAATCCCAGTGAAGTTCATATTGCAGTATATGGCACCACACATCAGAAGAAATGTTTTTCCGAGCTTGCCTTATATTGTTTCTGGGTTAACAGTGCGGTACTTCCTGCACGCAAAAATAAACCCTTAACGAAACCGCTTACAAAAATTTCTTTGTATGGTTACCAGGATGAAAACAACTTTACATTACAGCGCGCATTAGCAGAGGGCAATCTGTTAGCGCGAGGATTAACGGTTTTGCCTGCCAACGAATTAAACCCCAAAACTTATCGCCAACAAATAAAAAAATTGGCTGAGAGCGAAGGATGGAAACATCAAGAATTCGATTTTCATGTGTTAAAAGAAATGGGTGCCGGCGCATTTGTTGCAGTTGCGCAAGGCAGTGATGCTGAAGATGCTGCAATTGTTCATCTTCAATACATTAACAGACAGAACTCACAACATAAAAAAAGCATCGCCATTGTCGGCAAAGGTATTTGTTTTGATACCGGTGGCCACAATCTAAAATCAGCCCGGTATATGCAAGGTATGCATGAGGATATGAATGGTTCCGCGGTGGCGCTTGGTATTTTACTTGCAGCAACACGAGCCGAGATTCCTATCAAAATAGATTGTTGGCTTGCAATCGCACAAAATCATATCAGTCCAACCGCTTATAAGCAAAATGATGTTGTGACTGCTTTAAATGGGTTATCGATAGAAATCGTTCATACCGATGCAGAAGGGAGAATGGTATTGGCCGATACTTTGACATTGGCTACCAAGCTTAGGCCAGATATGATCATTGATTTTGCGACACTCACCGGCAGTATGAGAACCGCTTTGGGATCACGATACTGCGGTGTTTTCAGTAATCGCGACGATCTGTGCGATAAAGCTATCGCAGCAGGTAAAAACAGCGGCGAACGTGTTTCCAGCTTCCCGATGGATGCGGACTATGAAGAAAATCTTGAGAGCACCATCGCGGACATCAAGCAGTGTGAAATCGACGGTGATTTTGACCACATTCTAGCGGCATGCTTCCTCCGCCGCTTTGTAAGCGATATTCCCTGGTTACATATGGATCTTTCCGCATACACTCATAAGGGCGGGTTAGGTGCAGTGGATAGTGAAGTTACCGGATTTGGCGTTAACTGGGCTGTCGAACTTTTCAAAAATATTTAAAACAAGGCTGCAAGGTAGTAACTCGTAAAGAGATTTACCCGTTCAGTTGTAATGTATCAACTTCTTGAAACCAAAAGTTTCTGTCCGATTGATAAATTCTCGTCACTATTATTCCATCGTTTGATTTTATTTACGGTAGTGCCATACCGCTTTGCAAGATGGTACAAAGTATCCCCTTTCTTAACAATATGAACACTTGCATATGCATTCCGCAACCGCTCTGCCGGCTTGTTCTCAGCAAAATTTTCTGTAACTGTGTACGGTACCAGGATTTTCTGGCCGAGTGTTAAATTCTTATTCCGTGCAATACCATTAATCGTTTGTAGTTGTTTAACGGTAGTATCGTAGCGCTTTGCTATGTCATTAATTTTATCGCCTTTTTTAACATGATAAATTTGCCATGAAACCCTTGGATCCTGATAAGTTTCTAAATTTTTCAAAAAAACTTCTTTTTTGTTCATTGGCAGCACCAAAGTGCGGGGCGTTTTATTGACTTTAATGACGTAGCGGTTATATGCAGGATTTAGTGCAGTAAATTCAGTTTCGGAGATATTAGCTAGGCGGGTAACAAGAGGGATATCGATGGGTTCATGTATTTCGACAGTGTCAAAATACGGTCGATTGGGTACCGGTCGAAGCTGCAATCCATATTTCCTTGAATTAGCAACAATATCCTTAACCGCCAGTATCTTGTACACGTAATGTTTAGCTTCGATTGGAAGATTGAGATCATGAAAATTGTTCGATCTGCCTTTATGTTTGCTCTTAGCGAGCACTTTACCTACAGTGCCTTCACCAATATTATAAGCAGCTATTGCCAGTTTCCAATCACCAAATCTTTTGTATAAATATTGCAAATAATCGAGAGCCGCCTCTGTCGATGCAATCACGTCGCGCCGGTCATCGTGCCAGACATTTTGTTCCAGCCCCAGGATTTTCGCTGTTCTCGGAACAAATTGCCACAACCCCGCGGAACTATAGTCGGATTTGATCAAAGGATCATAAGAACTTTCAATTACCGGGATCAGCGCGATTTCCATCGGCATGCCGCGGCGCTCAATTTCTTCAACGATATAAAATAAGTACCGCTCGCTCTTTGCAACAATCCGGTTAAATGATTCCGGTCTTTGAGTATAGGGGGATTCGATTTTGCGTATTGCTTTATTGTCGCGTGGTAGCGTCAGAGCAAACCCGTTTCTGACACGATTCCACAGATCCTCATGATTCTGGAGTCTGTCTTGCACTGATTTTTCAGCATAAACTTCAACTGGTAGCAGCGAACTCAAACTGAGAAGTAATGACACGAATAAAGCAAATTTAGTATTTCTTTTAAAAATCATCTATATAGCTTACTTTGTCTTCACACTGGTTGACAGCATATAGAATTTTTTGACTTTTGAAAACTGTTTTTTTATAGCTCAATCTAATCAGAACATAATATAACAATTTGTAATCAATTACTTAAATATTTTACCTTAAGTATAAAATTAAGAATCATTCTCGAATATTGAGTTGGCTACTGAATTCTTGCAATAAAATTGCCGGTTTTGGCTGCCACCCTTTTTTGCGGTAATCCGCAGTAACATTAGTAAAAATCCCACCACGTACATAAAAACGTGCGATTAGTCGAATATACCTTGGCTTCAAAACAGTCACGAGATCATCGAGAATTTTATTGGTAACCGCTTCGTGAAATACCCCTTCATTGCGATATGACCAGATATAAAGCTTGAAGCTTTTCAGTTCAATACATTTTTTATCTGGAATATAATCTAAAATCAACGTGGCAAAATCAGGTTGCCCCGTCTTCGGACATAAGCAAGTAAATTCAGGAATCTGCATATGAATATGGTAATCCCGGTCTGAATTGGGATTGGGAAATGTTTCGAGGTCTTTGTTAGGGTTACTAGTCATGCTTCGTGCTCATGTTTAAATTAATTTCGTTACAATGCCATCATTTTGATCGTTTTCATACTGGCCGCTTATTATAACTGCCTTATCCAGTAAACAAAAAATTGCGCTTAGCTCAAATTAAACTTGCCGGTTTCAAATCGTTTGTTGATCCCACTTTAATTTCCGTTTCCCAGGATTTAATTGGCATTGTGGGACCGAATGGTTGTGGAAAATCGAATATTATCGATGCCGTACGCTGGGTATTAGGTGAGTCTAAAGCTTCTGCTTTGCGTGGTGATTCTATGCAAGATGTCATTTTTACAGGCTCCGATCAACGCAAAGCCGTTGGACGAGCAAGTGTCGAAATAACTTTTGACAATAGCCCAAGCAAAAATATAGGACAGTGGTCGAGTTACTCTGAAATCGCCATCAAGCGAGTTCTTCAACGCGATGGGATATCAAATTATTATATTAATAATCAGCAAGTAAGACGCCGCGATATCGCCGATCTTTTTCTCGGTACCGGGATTGGAGGCCGCGGCTATGCCATTATCGAGCAAGGCATGATTTCGCGAATCATTGAAGCGAAACCGCAAGAACTCAGAAGTTTTCTGGAAGAGGCTGCAGGCATCTCGCAATACCGGGAAAGAAGACAAGAGACCTCTTCCCGTCTGATTGAGACGCGTAAAAATTTAACCCGCCTGGAGGATATTTGTCGGGAGCTTGAAATCCAACTGCAGCACCTTGATACCCAAGCGAAAATAGCTCGGCAATATCAATTGCTGCAAGAAGCATTGCTTAAACTACAAGCCACCTTGTGGCTGCAACGCAAAAAAGATGCTGTGAAACAGCACATAGAAATTGGAAATAAAATTCAGCAACTTGAGTCTGAATTGGAAAACACCTATTTAAAACAACGCAATACAGAACAAGAATATGAGAAAACTCGCGCGTTCGAATATTTAGTCAATGATAAGTTATTGCAAAAACAAGGGCAATTATATTCTGCAGATGCTGAAATCGGTCGTTTGGAGCAGGAAATCAATCATATTAGAAGTACCCGGGAACGCTTATCGCAACAAAATCACGAAATAGAAAATCAACTGAACAAAAACGATCAATCAAAAAAGACGGCAATCGAAAATTTGCACACTTGGCAGCAAGAAAAAATCAGTGCCGAAGCAGCTCATGCAGAAAGTATCTTGACCAATGATGCACACATTACAAAATTACCTGACTTAGAAGTGGATTTTCAACATTGCCAAAAAGAACTGGACCAATGCCGTCATGATTTGCTGATAACCGAACAGGCCATGGCGCTTGAAAATAACCACCTGACGCATGCAACAAAAAATGTCCAGCAACTAGAGGCGCGGCGCTCTCGCCTACTTAGCGAACAAGCTGG
>CAADGS010000087.1 GCA_900696615.1 uncultured beta proteobacterium | reverse complement strand
GTGCTTATGCATTTGCAAGATAATTGATTTCATTTATTTTCCATTGTGTTAGATCAAAATTTTTCATTTCCTGTTCGCGTTTATTACCAAGATACCGACGCGGGCGGAGTAGTTTATCATTCGAATTATCTTAATTTCATGGAGCGAGCGCGATATGAGTGGCTGAGAGAATTGGGGTTTAATGTAAAATTGCTGGCTGAAATTCACAACGTATTGTTTATGATCCGTTCTCTTGAAATTCAATATGTTAAGCCTGCGGTATTGGATGATTTGTTGAATGTGACGGTAACAGTCAAGGAAATAGGCAGGAGCCGCATTGCGATATTTCAGGAAATTTTATGTGCTCAAGTCAAATTAGTAAGTGCCACGGTTCATGTGGTGTGTGTCGGTACAGAAACGCTGAAGCCAATCAGTATTCCTATGCCATTACGCGAAAGAATTAGGAAACCCGTATGAATACAACAGTAACGCAGGATATGTCTTTTCTGCATTTAATCAGTAGCGCTAGCCTATTGGTGCAACTGGTGATGCTGATTTTGGTGATGATTTCACTTTTATCTTGGTGGTATATTTTTCGTAAATTATTCGTCATTCGCTATGAAATAAAGAAAACCGATGAGTTTGAAGATATTTTCTGGCGCGGCGCCGATATGAATGCGCTTTATCAACGCACGATAAATTCGCGCTACGAATCGGGTAGCCTGGAGCGTATTTTTGCAGCCGGTTTTAGCGAATTCAATAAGCACCCAGCCGGATCGGACCTTGAAGCGGTAATGGAAAGTACGCGCAGAGCCATGCGTGCAACTTATCAGCGGGAAATGGATTACTTGGAATCTCACCTGTCGTTTCTGGCGACCGTTGGATCTGTCAGCCCGTATATCGGATTGTTAGGAACGGTATGGGGAATAATGAATTCGTTTAGAAGTCTGGCTAGTATCACGCAAGCAACCATCGCGCATGTTGCGCCGGGAATTGCGGAAGCGTTGATTGCAACTGCGATGGGTTTGTTTGCGGCAATTCCTGCAGTGGTTGCATACAATCGTTACGCCAGCCGAACGGATCAATTGGCAACGCGGTTTGAAAGTTTTATGGAAGAATTGTCCAACGTGCTGCAACGCCGCGCTGCGGGATAAAAAGGGTTAAGGAGAATTTATGGCGCGTCGTGCCAAACATCGATTAATGAATGAAATCAATGTGGTGCCTTACATTGATGTGATGCTGGTATTGCTGATTATTTTTATGGTGACAGCACCGATGATCAATCATGGTCAGATTGAACTACCGCAGATCGGAAAATCATTGGCGACGCCCGCCATGCCGATGGAAGTGATTATTAAAGCCGATGGTAGCTTAACTTTACGGGATCGTGAGAAAACTTCGGTAGAGCAAAAAGTGGATCGTAATCAATTGATCGAGGCAATCAAGCAAAAGCAGGCACAGAACGCACAGCAACCTGTCGTAATCGCAGCGGATAAAAGTGTGCGTTACGAGGAAGTCATTAACGTGATGGATATTTTGCAGCAAAACCAAGTGCAGAAAGTCGGTTTGCTGGCACAGCAGAAATGAATGGCTAGCACCGATGAGCGCGAGCATCTTACGCAATTCCCCGCACTCCGAACCTAAATCAGTACTGGCAGGTGCGCTGGCTGTTTTTGTGCATTTGTTTTTTGTGGCATTGCTGGTTTTTGGTTTGAATTGGAAGGATCATCCGCCAGAAGGCATGATTGTGGATATCTGGACTGAACTGCCAAAACCGATTCAAGAGCCGGTCAAATCTCAACCGTTACCTAAACAATCTGTTCCAGAGCCTGTCAAACCTAAGCTAGAACCGCAACCGCCTAAACTCGAACCGCCCAAGCCTGTGCCGCAGAAAACTATTGTGGAGCCGCCAGTTAAAAAGCCTGATATTGCGGTTAAGCAGAAACCAGAACCCGTGAAAGAACCGCTTCCGGATCTGCAAGAACAAAAGAAGAAAGAACAAGAAAAGGTGAAAGAGCAGGAGCGCGTAAAAGAGCTTGAAAAACAGAAGGAACTTGAGAAAAAGAAAGAATTTGAGAAAAAACAAGAACTAGAAAAGCAGAAAGAGTTAGAAACGCAAAAGGAACTTGAGAAACAGAAAGCGTTGCAAAGACAGAAGGAAAAAGAGCAAGCAGCACAACGGCAACGTGAACAAGAAGCCAAGGCGCAGCGGGAAGCCGAGGTTAAGCGTGCTGCACAACAAGCTGCTGCGAGAAATCAGATAACCAATGAAATTTCAAAATATAAGGCACTGATTCTTGCCAAAATCAGGAGCAGGATCGTTATGCCACCCGATTTACCCGGTAATCCAGTGGTTGAATTCAGTGTCACATTGTTACCCGGTGGAGATATTTTAGATGTCAGATTAAGCAGGAGTAGCGGCTATGCAGCATTTGACAGTGCCGTTGAGCGGGCGATCTTTTTGTCCAAGCCGCTGCCGCTGCCGCCAGATCCGGCATTATTTAACGAGTTTCGCAACTTGAATATTACCGTCCATTATCGTGAATGATTGCTATAATCGGTAAACTTTTTTGATTTCTAGCAGTTTCATACTTTTTATGCTGATTCATTGGTTAAAACAGATCCATTATTTACTCATTCTCACTTGGTGGCTGAGTACGCCGCTGTATGCACAATTGAATATCGAGATATTTGGCGGCGGCGCATCGCGCATACCGATTGCGATTGTTCCATTTGCTGAAGAGAATAAGCTTCAACAAGGCATTACATCGATCATAGGCGCTGATTTGCAGCGCACTGGCTTGTTCCGTATGGTCGATCCTTCCGGACTCTCGCCACACGTACCGGCTGATGTCGAATATGCCGATTGGGTTAATCGTGGTGCGAATGCGTTGGTGATTGGCCGCGTAATTGCGTTATCGAGCGACCAGATAGAAATTCAATTCCGTCTGATGGATGTCGCCAAAAGAACGCAATTAACGGGATTGTCGATTACAGTTCCGGCAACGCAATTGCGGACAGCCGCACACCGTATTGCTGATGTCATTTATGAAGCGTTAACCGGGGATGTGGGTGTGTTTAGCACACGCATTGCTTACGTTTTGAAACGCGGTAACAAGTATGCGCTGCAAGTTGCTGATGCGGATGGATATAATGCGCAATCTATCATTGAGTATACCGAACCAATCATTTCCCCAGCCTGGTCACCGGACGGCACACAATTGGCTTATGTATCGTTTGAAAATAAAAAGCCGGTTGTTTACGTTCAGACATTAGCAACTCGCGAGCGTAGAGCGGTCGCCAGCTTCAAAGGCAGCAATAGCGCTCCAACTTGGTCACCGGACGGTAGGAAGCTTGCTGTAGTATTGACAGGGCAAGGCGGATCGCAAATTTTCTTGATCAATGCAGATGGCAGTGGCTTGCAGAGGCTCAGCAGAAGCTCAGGTATTGATACGGAACCCAATTTTTCTCCTGATGGTCGGTCCATCATTTTCACTTCTGACCGGGGAGGGAGTCCACAAATTTATCGTATGGCGGTAACCAGTTCTGAAAACAATACTGCAGAGCGGTTGACTTTTGAAGGTAGCTATAATGTCAGTCCGGATTTTAGCCAGGATGGCAAAAGCTTTACCTTTATTCATCGTAACAACAACCAATTCAACGTGGCGGTACAGGAAGTTGGCTCACGTCAGGTACAGATATTGACGAATTCCAAATTTGATGAATCGCCCAGTTTTGCCCCGAACGGCAAGATGATCTTGTACGCAACCGAAATTGACGGGCGTGGTATATTATCCGCTGTTTCCAGGGATGGTCAAACGAGGCAACATCTCACGACTCAAACTGGTGATATCAGAGAGCCGGCATGGGGTCCATTACCCAAGTGGAAGTAACGAAATTAACATAATTTTTTAACGTCAAGGAGCTATAGATGAGAAAACTACTGGGTGTTTCATTAATCGTCTTGTTATCTGCGTGTGCCAGTCAAACAACCCAACCCGAAACTGATGAACTCGCGGGCGGCGCAGGAATTGGGAGCGGCGGTAGTGATCTGATGGGGTCCGGTTCAGGCAGGCCTGGGTATTTCAGTCAGCTACAAGATCCCAATAGCATCTTATCGCAGCGGAGTGTTTATTATGATTATGATAGTTATACCGTCAAAAGCGAATATAGGGAGCTAGTGCTGTCTCATGCCAGATTTCTACGCGATAACGCGGATGCCAGTGTAATTCTACAGGGCAATACCGATGATCGTGGCAGCCGGGAATACAACCTGGCTTTAGGGCAACGCCGCGCCGATAGCGTGAAAAACATGATGACACTGGCTGGTGCCCGTGATGAACAAATCGAATCTGTCAGTCTGGGGGAAGAAAAGCCGCGCGCTTTGGGTCAAGGCGAGTCAGCCTGGGGCCAGAATCGCCGGACGGATATTATTTATCGAGGTGAGTAACAATGCTGATACGCGCTTTCTTTCTAATGTTATTAATGAGTTGTAACGCCAGTTATGCGGCGTTGTTTGGCGATGATGAAGCTCGTGAACAAATTCGCGCTCTACGTCAGCAAGTCGGTGAAATGGAAGCGCGTATTGCCAAGATGGAACAGGCACTGAATAGCCAGGCTTTACTTCAGCTTTATACCCAAGTTGAAACGCTCGGCATGGAGTTCGGTAAATTAAACGGGCAAATAGAAATGCTCAGTAACGATAATTCGTTACTGCAGAAGCGTCAGCGTGATTTCTATATCGATTTGGATAACAGACTGCGTGATATCGAACAACCGAATAAACGGACACCGGCTACGCAAACTAGCCCGAAAAGTCCGCCGCAGAGTATGCTGACACCGCCTGTTCATGAGCCGATAGCCTCTCCCTCAACCGATGTCATGCCGGAGTACGCCCCAGAAGAAAAAATTGCTGCGGTGCAACCTGATTCAGGAGCGGTATTGAGCAATGAATTGCTGCCGCCCAGTTCAGCCGAAAATGATGCCTATAAAGACGCTTTCGACTTCTTTAAAAATGGGGATTATGCAAGCGCCATCGCACAATTTGAAAGCTTCTTGGAAAGTTACCCGCAATCCAGCTTGGCGCCTGGAGCAGCCTACTGGATTGGTAATGCCCGCTATGCAATGCGGGATTACCAGTTAGCGATCGAAGCGCAACAACGTTTGATTAAAAAGTATCCCGATAGCTCAAAAACCCCGGATGCATTTTTGAATATGGCCAGTAGCCAGCATGAAATGGGTGATAACAAGGCCAGTAAGCATACTCTGGAAGATTTAGTAGCAAAATACCCGCATAGCGATGCCGCAAAAAAAGCCAAACAACGCTTGACCAATTTCAAATAGACTCACCCTGTACGATAGCTTGATGCTATTGACCGTTATTCTGCATAAAATCAACATCTAGAAAATTCTCTTCGTTTAAATATTAGATCATTGTGCAGTTACTCGAAACGACAACTTTGCGAATCAGTGAGATTTTTTTTTCCTTGCAAGGCGAAACAAGCCGTGTTGGTTTACCGACTGTTTTTGTGCGCTTGACGGGGTGCCCTTTGCGCTGCGGTTACTGTGATACCAGCTATGCTTTTAGTGGTGGAGAGATGCTTTCAATAGCGACGATTCTGAATCAGGTCGCGTGCTATCGTACTCACTATGTTACTGTAACAGGTGGAGAACCTTTAGCACAGAAGGCATGCTTGGTTTTACTCGGTGCTTTATGTGATGCGGGATATGCGGTTTCGCTCGAAACCAGTGGTGCGATAGATATTTCGCAAGTCGATGCACGTGTGTGTAAAGTGATGGATATCAAGACACCCGGCTCGGGCGAAGTGTCCAAAAATAAATGGGACAATCTATCCTGCTTAACGTCCGACGACGAGGTTAAGTTTGTGCTTAGCGATGAAGCGGATTACCAATGGGCTTGTGGAATTATTCGCGACAAAGAATTGCATCATCGTTGTCCTATTTTATTTTCTCCTGTGTATGGCAATCTCGATCCTACCACTTTGGCAACATGGATTTTGCGCGATCAATTGCCCGTTAGAATGCAAATCCAGATGCATAAATTGCTATGGGGAGAGGGGCCGGGACATTGATATTTGCTGATTCCGGGATGAATAAACGATAGATGAAGAATGCGGTTGTTCTGCTATCAGGAGGATTGGATTCAGCAACAGTGCTGGCTATTGCCCGCAATCTCGATTTCGAGTGTTATGCGTTAAGCCTTGATTATGGTCAGCGGCACCGGTCGGAATTAACGGCGGCACGCAATATTGCCCGTTCATTGGAAGCCCGTATGCATCGAGTCATGCCGCTCGATTTGACCGTATTCGGAGGTTCCGCGTTGACCGATCCGTCACTAGCCGTGCCGACGCAAACAGAAAATAGCGATATTCCCGTTACTTATGTACCGGCTAGAAATACCATCATGCTGTCATTGGCGCTGGCTTGGGCGGAGGTATTGGGTTGTCAGGATATTTTTATAGGGGTAAATGCAGTCGATTATTCCGGTTACCCCGATTGCCGAGCGGAATTCATTCAAGCATTCGAGCACATGGCAAATCTCGCAACTAAGGCAGCAATTGCGGAGGGAAAAAGAATCACGATTCATGCGCCCCTGATGAATTTGTCCAAAAAGGAGATTATTAGAACCGGATTAGATCTGGGCTTGGATTACAGCATCACGGTTTCGTGCTATCAAGCCGATGTGCAGGGACGTGCTTGTGGTAAGTGCGATTCTTGCCGTATTCGCCGTGGCGGTTTTAATGCAGCAGGCATAGCGGATCCGACACGTTATCGATGTAGGCAGGCGTAACGATACGGATAGCTCGTTTCTAGCATTATCAAATAGCGACTTAACAAAGGGTTGCATACCCGCCTTCACAAATTTTTCAGAAATCTAAGTACTTACTTAGGTATTTCTCCACAAATTGTTGACATTCGATTCAGATTAATCCTACTTACAGTAAGGGTTAACAATCTTAATATCGAATTGCAGTTTAAAGTGCAGTTCAAAAATCTGAGCAAACAAAAATAACAAGAGGTTGTTAATAAGCATTAGCTATCCTGCAGATTTATAGACTCACCGCTGATAGAAGCCTCGTAGGCTTATTTCTAATAATCAAAAATCGCGGAGGTAAAAATGGCTAATTTAAGTAGAACCGATCTTGATTTCCTGATTCAACAAGCAGAAATTTCTGAAGAAGATTCCGCATTCCAGCTCGCGGATGATTTTAACAACTTGCCGGGGATTGTCGGCAGCCCATTATTACACGATGGATTCCGGAACGTCGATGGCTCGTATAATAATTTACGGCCGGGAAGAACTTTTTTCGGAGCGGCTGACGAAATTTTTCCCCGTCTGCTACCGCCAGATTTCCGTCAGGCGGAGCAGGTTGCGTTCGATGTGGATGGACCCGGCGGTCAGGAGGTGGGTGATAATACTTCTTATCAGCAAACCAGTGGCGCGGTGTTCGATTCACAACCGCGTGCGGTCAGTAACTTAATTGTAGATCAAACCGTCGACAACCCGGCAGCAATTGCCGCAGCGGACAAGGCGGGTGCGAATACCAATCCTGCCAATGGCAAACTGTTTATTCCCAACGTTACACCCGATGCCGGCTTGTCGGCTCCCTATAACTCCTGGTTTACACTATTTGGCCAGTTTTTTGATCATGGCCTGGATCTTGTCAATAAAGGCGGTAACGGCATAGTATTTGTGCCGTTAAAGCCTGACGATCCGCTTATTCCTGGTCCAGATGGCATTCTCGGCAACGCTGATGACTTGCCGCCTAGCTTGCAGTTTATGCCATTGACACGGGCAACGAACTTGCCTGGGCCGGATAATACCTTGGGAACTAATGACGATATTCGTCAACATATTAACCAGACAACGCC
>CAADGS010000086.1 GCA_900696615.1 uncultured beta proteobacterium | reverse complement strand
ATGCGCTGGTGCAAGCACGCATCGGATTATGCCGCAACGGTTGGCAATAAACCCTGGAAGTATTTGCTGGTTCCGCACGATGAGATTACTGAATCAAAACGTCTGAGCGATTTCTTGCGCTTTGAAGTGAAGAGTTGAAAATTCTGCAATTAAATTGCTTCTGCATAACAGTGTCTTGAGAGTTATTTGTTTGTACATAACTAAAAAACAATTACTTAACAAAGCACTAAGCTTCATATAGAAACAGTTATGCAGAAGTCATGTTAACTTGGTCTGGCATCTTACCAATAGACTTGGTTTGTTAAGCTTGATTCCGCCTTGCATCGGTTGATGAGAATGCGTGTTTACGATCTACTAAGCAGCCACTCTTGAGGCCCGCTTGCGTTCGTGCTCGAGTAAGAAACGCTTGCGGATCCGGATTGTTTTTGGAGTGATTTCCACCAGCTCGTCCTCAGCGATAAATTCAATGGCGGATTCCAGCGTCAGTTGAATGGGCGGCGTCAGAACTACGGCTTCATCGGTTCCCGATGCCCGAATGTTGGTCAATTGTTTGCCTTTTATCGGATTGACGACTAAATCGTTGTCACGCGTATGGATACCGATCACCATGCCTTCGTATAACCGGTCACCAGGGCTGACGAACATACGTCCGCGATCTTGCAGTTTCCACAAGGCATACGCAACCGCTTCACCATTTTCGGAAGAAATCAATACGCCGTTCCTTCGTGCAGGAATTTCCGGGCGCATGGGAGCAAATTCATCAAATACATGACTCATCAGACCGGTTCCGCGCGTCATGGTCATGAATTCGGATTGAAAGCCGATCAAGCCGCGCGCCGGGATGCGATAATCCAGCCGCACCCGTCCGTTGGCGTCCGATACCATGTTCTGCAAGTCGCCGCGGCGCGCGCCTAAAGCCTCCATGACAGCACCTTGGTTGGCTTCGTCAACGTCTACAGTGAGCATTTCAAACGGTTCGCATTTGACGCCGTCGATTTCCCGAATTACGACATGGGGGCGTGATACTGCAAGTTCATAGCCTTCACGACGCATATTTTCAAGCAGAATTGTCGGGTGCAATTCACCGCGTCCGGAGATCAAGAATGAATCGGTTTCATTGGTTTCGTCCAAGCGTAATGCGACATTGGTCAGCAATTCTTTTTCCAAGCGCTCACGCAATTGGCGGCTAGTGACGAATTTACCTTCCTGACCAGCGAAAGGTGAGGTATTGACCTGGAAAGTCATGGTTAAGGTGGGTTCATCTACTGCGAGTACCGGTAATGCTTCCGGTTGATCGATGTCAGCCAGCGTGGTACCGATGCTGAGTTCTTCGATACCGTTGATCAGCACGATGTCACCGGCCAGCGCTTCTTTCATTTGCACCCGTTCCAATCCACGAAAACCAAGGACTTGATTGACTTTGGCTTTTTTGGGCGGTTTATCGCCCATCAATACCATCACATCTTGACCCGGTTTCAGCCTGCCACGATGGATGCGGCCAATGCCAATGCGGCCGACGAAGCTGGAATAATCCAAGGCACTGATTTGCAGTTGCAGCGGTTCATCGGGATTGGCAGAAGGCGCGGGAACATGTTTGAGAATGGTATCGAACAGCGGACGCATGTCCGGGCTGGTTTTGTCGGGATCGAGTGTGGCAAAACCATTCAACGCCGAAGCGTAAATCACTGGAAAATCAAGCTGTTCGTCATTAGCACCCAATTTGTCGAACAGATCAAATGTCTGATCGACGACCCAATTGGGGCGTGCGCCCGGCCTGTCGATCTTATTGATCACGACGATCGGACGTAAGCCCAGTGCCAATGCCTTTTTGGTGACAAAACGGGTTTGCGGCATAGGACCTTCAACCGCATCGACTAACAGCAATACGCCATCGACCATCGATAATACGCGCTCCACTTCGCCGCCAAAATCGGCATGACCCGGGGTATCAACGATATTGATATGAATGCCCTCATAGTCGATCGCACAATTCTTGGCTAAAATGGTAATGCCGCGTTCGCGTTCGATATCGTTGGAATCCATGACGCGCTCGGATATTTGCTGGTGAGCGGCAAAAGTTCCGGCTTGATGGAGAAGTTTATCGACCATAGTGGTTTTGCCGTGATCGACGTGAGCGATGATAGCGATATTGCGAATCGGACGAGACATAAATAATTCCTCAAAAAATAAGCTGTTAGTTGTTGCGGCGGGGCGCTATTATAGCAGTCGATTGTTAGGATGGCTAACTCAGTCTTGACTAAAGGTTGTCACTATGATTAATGGTAAAAACCGGAATGCCTGAATTGATTCGCTATTTATCTCAAAGTTCATTGCACGGTTTGCAACTGAGTACAATGGACGTTATAACCAGTATCGAGCAACTGATTCTAGGTAAGGATCAGCAGCAAGCCTGGAATGCGCCGAAAGCTGTGATTACCCCGCCGGATGGCCGGTATATGATGGCAACATTGGCCGCAGCCAATGATCCACCGTTTCTTGCGGTTAAAGCTTTGGTGCTGAATCCGGATAATCCGCAGCAGGGATTGAAAAGTATCAATGCGTTGGTGATGTTGCTGGACAGTCGCAGTGGAATGCCGCTGGCAATACTCGATGGAAACTGGGTTACTGCGGTGCGTACTGCCGGATTAAGTGCAGTCGCTGCGAAGCGGCTTGCGCGGCCTGATGCGTCAATTGCCGCTTTTATCGGTTGCGGTGTGCAAGCACTGAGCCATTTGCATGCTTTCGCACAAATTTTTCCTCTGAAACAAATTCGAGCATTCGGACGCGGTCTTAGCAGTTGCAAGGAGTTTTGCCGCGCTGCTGAGAAAATGGGCTTTTTGGTCATTGCCAGTAAAATGGCCCAGGATGCTGTTCATGATGCAGATATAGTCGTTACTTCCGTGACATTATCGCCGCAATTGATTCCATTCTTGGATGCGCATTGGCTTAAACCCGGCGCATTCGTTACGATGACAGATTTGGCCGCGCCGTGGCTGGCTGAGAGCCTTTCCGCATTGGATCGGATTATTATCGATGATCTGGATCAGGAAGCCAATATGCCCAAGCCACTGGTCGATTCGGCGCTAGTTTGCGGCGATTTGACCGGACTGGTTACAGGTATGGTGAAGGGCCGCTGTGCTCGAGAAGAGCGGACTGCTTTTATATTTCGCGGATTGGCGTTAGGAGATCTGGCTATTGCTGGATTGGCTTATCAACGCGCTTGTCAAAATTCGCTGGGTATCTTACTCGAAGCCTAGCAAGACTCTTTTTCTTCAACGCCTTGCATTGACGCTGTATTGCTAGGTGCGCTACTCAGAGAATAGTTTTAGCCGATTTTTTGTTGTAACTAAGCCATATTTTGTTCTTTCTCGCAGTAATTTTCTTCTGTATATCGCCATCTGGCATCGTTTGGTTTCTCTGGATCTTTCTGGACAACCTTTTGAATCAGTGAATATTTGAATTGATTTATTAGCTTATTTTGTTGCTCCGGTTGAGTTCATAAAAATCATTTAATTCTTGTTCTATCTATTTTATTTTTATGAAATTTTTCATTGCTGAGTTCGTGTCAGTATTGATATTAAGTCTTTGTCATATCAATACAAATTTCCATATTACTGCTTGACTATCCCATTTTTTTTTATTAAAGTGGGAAACGGTGGAAGAATGTGGGAAAATTTGGTAATTCTCATGTCGATTTCCATATTTACGGGAGAGCGGTATGTTTCGCGGGATCACGCAGCTTAGTTTAGATGCAAAAGGTAGGCTTGCAATACCGGTAAAATATCGGAATGAATTGAAGTCCACGTGTGAGGGACGCTTGATCGTTACCGCTGATCCTTCAAAGTGTTTATTAATTTATCCGCTGCCTGCCTGGGAACCAATAGAACAAAAGCTCAATAGCCTTACTAGTTTTGATCCTAAGATCCGCAGCTTGCAAAGGTTATTGGTGGGCAGTGCCAGCGATGTCGAGATGGATGCTGCCGGTCGCATTTTAGTATCCCCGTCTTTACGTCAATTCGCTGGTTTGTCCAAAGAAGTGGTTTTGGTTGGTCAGGGTATGAAATTAGAATTGTGGGATGAGAATCAATGGGATATGCAAATCGAGAATGCACTGGTTTTTAATAATGGCGATATGCCGCCAGAATTAGAAGGTTTTTCGCTGTAGCAAAGCGATAGAGGTGCAAATGCACGCTCCGGTATTACTGCATGAAGCTGTAGATGCATTAGTAATCAAAGTGAGCGGGATTTATGTAGATGGCACATTCGGTCGTGGAGGTCATAGTCGTTTAATTTTGTCGCGTCTGGGTGAAAATGGCAGGCTAATCGCCTTTGATAAGGATCCCGACGCAGTTGCGGCAGGTGAGAAGATTGCAGATAAACGATTCTGTATCAAGCATGGCAGCTTCTCCGCTATGCAACGGATGCTGCGCGAAATGAGTATTACAAAAGTGGATGGCATTTTGCTGGACTTGGGCGTGTCGTCACCGCAATTGGAAGAGGTTGCGCGCGGATTCAGTTTCCGGATTTCTGGACCGCTCGATATGCGCATGGATACGAGTAGTGGGCAGACAGCGGCAGAATGGCTAGCCAATGTTGCGGAAGATCAACTGGAAAAGGTAATAAGGGAATATGGCGAAGAACGGTATGCTCGGCAGATTGCAAGAGCGATTATTGTGGCAAGAACGCGGCAGCCTATTGATACCACATTACAACTTGCCGAAATTGTCGCAACGGTTGTGCGCTCGCGTCAGCGCCAGCGGGAAGCTATGCAACATCCGGCGACGCGCACTTTTCAGGCGATACGGATTTATCTCAATCGGGAGCTTGAGGAGTTGTCGCTAGCTTTGCCGCAATGCCTTGAATTGATCAAACCGGGCGGGAGGCTGGTAGTGATTAGTTTTCACTCCCTCGAAGATCGGATAGTAAAGCGTTTTATGCGCGCTGCGGCTAGTGCCGACAAATTGCCTCGTAGTGTGCCATTAAGAGAAATAGAGTTGCAAAAAATTAGCCAGCAACAATTGCAGCTAATCGGCAAAGCAATTCGCCCAAGTAAGGATGAAGTGATTGAAAATGTGAGAGCGAGGAGTGCCGTTATGCGTGTGGCAGAAAAAATTGATTTAACCCAGTAGCGAATGTTCAAGTTGAACATTTTCCTTTTGCTTCTGCTAATTACCTGTGCATTGGGTGTAGTGACTTCTCAACATACCGCACGAAAGCTTTTTATGGCGTTGGAAAATGAAAAGGAAATCGAACGGAAGTTCGATGTGGAATGGGGCAGGCTGCAATTGGAACAAAGCACTTTAATCATGCATGGCCGTATCGAGCGCATAGCCAAGGAGCATTTAAACATGCTGGTGCCTGCAGCCGCGGATATACAGATTGTGTCAATTAGCGCCGCAGAAAATCAGTCAAGTGTCAAGGATCCCGGAAAACGTGATTAGTAAACACAAACCACCGATTACATTACTACCTTGGCGTTCACGCCTGTTGTTGGGTTTTTTGACGCTGGGGTTGTGCGGTTTGATTGGGCGCGCCGCTTATCTGCAAGGCATGCACAATGATTTTCTCCAGGAAAAAGGGGAATCGAGATATAGCAGAATCGTGTCAATGAGCGCCGACAGGGGCATGATTACCGATAGGAATGGGCATGTGCTGGCAATCAGTTCACCGATAGCATCGGTGTATGCTGACCCAAAAATTGCAAAAATAACCGCTGAGCAATTGAAACACTTATCCTTTTTACTTGAAGCAAACAGCAAGGATATCGGGGAACGCATTCACAGGCAGAATAGCCGATTCGTTTACCTAAAACGCCAAGTAGTGCCGGAAGTTGCTGAAAAAATTATGAAACTCAAAATTCCGGGAGTGTATTTCTCTTATGAATCCAAACGGTACTATCCGGAAGGTGAATTTGCCGCTCATGTATTGGGTTTTACAGACATTAACGATGAAGGTCAGGAAGGCGTCGAGCGAGGTTGGCAGGAAGAACTTGCCGGCAAACTCGGAAGCCGTCGTGTTATTAAAGATAACAAAGGGCGAATTATTGAGGATATTGAAAATATCCGTTTGCCGAAACAGGGGCAGGATCTGATTTTATCTATCGACAGAAGAATTCAGTATCGCGCGCATGCAGAATTAAAAGAAGCGGTAAAACTAAATAATGCCAAAGCGGGAAGTATCGTCGTATTAGATGCGCAAAGCGGGGAAATATTAGCGCTAACCAATTTGCCCGCTTACAACCCGAATAATCGTTCAACAATCAGTCACGAGAAAATCCGCAATCGCGCACTGATCGATACCTTTGAACCGGGCTCAACTTTGAAGCCTTTTACCGTGGCCATTGCAATGGAAGTAGGCAAGGTAAATTTCAACACCATGCTGCAAACATCGCCTGGGATGTTGCATGTGGGCAGGCGTACCATACGCGACATTAATAATAAAGGAGAGCTGACGGTCGCACAGATCATTCAGCAATCCAGTAATGTCGGAACAGCAAAAATCGCCCTATCACTTGCTCCGCAAACAATGTGGGAGATGTTCAATCGCGCTGGGTTCGGAGCGCTAACGAATTCGGGTTTTCCGGGAGAAGCAAGTGGAATATTACGCTCGTACAATACATGGCGTCCAATCGAACAGGCTACCATGTCATATGGGCATGGTATTTCTACGAGCCTGTTGCAATTAGCCCGGGCCTATACGATATTTGCCAGCGGCGGCGAATTAAAACCAATATCCCTAGTGAAAAGAGACATGCCCGCAATGGGACAGCGCGTCATTTCGCGTCATACCGCATTGGCCATAAGTCAGATGTTGGAAATGGCAACCCAGCCCGGTGGCACGGCGCCGCTTGCGCAAATTCATGGCTACCGTGTTGCTGGTAAAACTGGAACGGCGCACAAACTGATCGATGGCCAGTACGCTAAAAAACACTATATTTCAACGTTTGTCGGCTATGCGCCGGCATCAAATCCACGATTAATCATAGCAGTAATGATAGATGAACCCTCGGCAGGGAAATATTTTGGCGGTGCTGTGGCTGCTCCAGTGTTTAGTAAAGTAATGAGTAGCGCATTACATATTTTAAATATACCTCCCGATGCACCCGCCAATAATGTCATTACATTTACTGCTACACCCGAAATGGGTGACGAAGGATGAACAATGACTGCTAAAAGAAAAGTTTTAAAACTATTTGATAATCATCAGTTAGATGATATTGGGGTAAGCATAAATAATCTCGTCTCGGATAGCCGAAAAATAAATCCTGGCGATACTTTTCTCGCCTATGCCGGAGAAAAAAATGATGGACGCAATTATATTCCGCAAGCAATAGCCTCAGGAGCGAATGCAATTTTGTGGGATCCACAAGATTTTTCATGGAATCCGGCTTGGCATATTCCTGCATTACCCATCAGTGAGCTCCGCGAAAAAGTAGGCTGGATTGCCAGCTATGTTTACGGTGAGCCTTCGAAAAAATTGTGGACGATTGGAATTACTGGAACCAATGGTAAAACCTCGTGCTGTCATTGGTATGCGCAAGCCATGACCGGTTTAGACAAAAAAGCTGCTGTAATTGGAACACTGGGAAATGGCTTCGATGGCGCACTGGAAAGTTCAGAAAATACCACACCCGATGCAGCCGTGTTGCAACGCTTGCTAGCGGATTATAAACAACAAGGAGCTAGTTGTGTGGCAATGGAAGTTTCGTCTCATGGCCTTATGCAAGGGCGGATCAACGGCACAACATTCTCGGTGGCTGTACTGACCAATTTGTCACGCGATCATTTGGATTATCATCAGGATATGGATGCCTATGCAGCCGCAAAAGCGCGTTTGTTTTTCTGGCCGGAATTGAAATATGCGGTCATTAACATGGATGATGTGCTAGGCGTTGAGTTGTCACGGCAACTTGCTAACAAGAAAACAGAAATAATCGGATATGGTTTTCAGTACCCAGAAATTGGGTATTACGCGAAACATTTTAAGATGGTCTATGGTTCAAATCTAAAAGCTGATATCAACGGAATTGAATTTGATATCGAGTATGAGGGCAATTCCGAGCATGTACGCATTAATCTATTGGGGAAATTTAATGCCTCGAATTTACTGGCAGTGACCGCCTCCCTCCTAGCAAGCGGTATCAATCTGAGCGATGCTGTTCGGTCCTTGCAGCATATCCGCCCTATCCCTGGGAGAATGGAAAAATTTACGGCGGCAGGTCAACCGATTGTCATTGTTGATTATGCGCATACGCCGGACGCGCTTGAAAAGGCATTATGCACATTGCGCGAGATATTACGGACAACCGCGATTCATCTGAGCGGCAAAGATAAGCAAAAACACCAACCGCGCTTATATTGCGTCGTCGGTTGTGGGGGCGATCGCGATAAGGGAAAGCGCGAAATGATTGGAGAAGTGGCTACTCGGTTGGCGGATGATGTGATTTTTACAAGCGATAACCCTCGCAGTGAAAATGCTCTGAACATCATTAAAGATATTGCAGCGGGTGCGAGCAGTAATAATTATCAGATAGAAGTTGATCGTGCATCAGCCATTTACCAAGCGGCCGATAATGCGCAGCTCGGAGACATCGTTTTGATAGCAGGAAAAGGGCATGAAAAATTTCAGGAGATAAAAGGAAAAAAAATTCCATTTAGTGACGCTGAAGTCGTGCAACAAGTATTGCACGATTTATTTATAAAAGCGCGAGTGAGTTAATGATGATGGTCAAGGAGGCAGCTCAAGCTTTACATGCTGATTGGAGCGGCAAAGACATAGCGTTTACAGGAGTCAGCACAGATAGCCGGACATTGAAACCGGGAAATTTATTTATTGCACTGACCGGTGCATATTTTGACGGCAGTCAATTCGTTAGCAGCGCTGTCGAGAACGGTGCCGTTGCAGTCATGCTCAATCAAACGGCAACAAGTAAGGATTTGCCCGCCGGCATACCTTTTATCCGAGTTAAGGATACCAAGATAGGTTTGGGACAATTGGCCGCTTACTGGAGAAATTGCTTCACATTGCCAATCATTGGTGTTACAGGAAGTAACGGTAAAACGACAGTAAAGGAAATGATTGCTTCGATATTGCGCCGGCAAGTCGCAAACGATGCAATGCAATCGAATGATAAGCTTGAAGGTGTACTGGCCACCGAGGGAAATTTGAACAATGAAATCGGTGTGCCGCAAATGTTACTGCGTTTACGCCAACATCATCGCTATGCAGTGATTGAAATGGGTATGAACCATATCGGCGAAATTTCTTATCTGACGCATCTGGTAAGGCCCGCAGTTGCTTTGATTACAAATGCCGGAACAGCGCATATCGAAGGATTAGGTTCCGTTGCTGCCGTGGCACGCGCTAAGGCTGAAATATTCGAAGGATTGGACCAGGAAGGCATAGCAGTAATTAATGCAGACGATGCTTTTGCGCCTGAATGGTTTAAATATGCAGGCTCACGGCGGATCGTAACATTTGGATTACAGAACAAAAACGTTGCGGTGACTGCGAAATATCAAGCAAATTCCTTGTATGGCAGCATTTCATTGAAATTGCCCGATGGGGTGGAAGAAGTAAAACTGCAAGTTCCCGGTATACATAATATTTATAACGCGTTAGCCGCTGCTGCGGCGACAACTGCGTTAGGTATTGAGAAAAAAGTGATTGCATCAGGACTTGAGAGTTTTCAAGGTGTTCAGGGGCGTATGCAGAAAAAATCCGGTTTGCATCATGCTCAATTAATTGATGATACTTATAACGCCAATCCGGCATCGGTGCGAGCCGCATTGGCGGTTTTGGCGGCAATTAAAGGTACAAGAATACTGGTTTTGGGCGACATGGGTGAATTGGGCGAGGCGGCTATAGATTTACACCGTACGATCGGTATCGAAGCACGTAAAGCGGGACTTGACCGACTGTTGACGATAGGTGAATTAAGCGCTTATGCCGCGGAAGAATTTGGCTCCGGTGCCCAGCATTTTAGGACCTTGGATGAATTGCTTAATACAGCAAAGCAATTGCTTGCAGAAAATGTGACGGTGCTGATAAAGGGGTCGCGGTTTATGCAAATGGAGCGAGTAGTTAAAGGATTAGAAGTTTAAGTTGATATAACGAATCAATACAGGCAAAAGATGCACACACGCTAAAAAACGAGGAGAGATAAGTGGAGTTTTTTTTATGCTGTTAGCATTTTCTCAATGGTTAGCCCAAGATATCCGGGTTTTCAATGTATTTAGTTACATTACATTACGCTCGATGCTGGCGGTTATAACTGCGCTGATCATTTCTTTCCTAATCGGCCCAATGATGATAAGAAAATTGACTGCCTACAAAATCGGGCAATCCGTGCGAGACGATGGTCCGCAAACGCATCTTATCAAAGCAGGAACCCCAACGATGGGAGGAGCTTTGATATTGATGTCGATTGTTTTAACAACACTATTATGGGCAGATTTGAGTAACCGCTATGTCTGGGTGGTTTTGTTGACGACAATGAGTTTTGGCGTGATCGGTTGGATTGATGACTATCGCAAAGTTGTGTATCGCAATCCTAAAGGACTTTCCGCGCGCAGTAAGTTTTTTTGGCAATCCGTGATTGCGGTATCGGTTGCCTCATATCTGGCCTTGACTGCGGAAATGTCTGTGCAGACCGATATGATTGTGCCCTTTTTTAAGGAAATAGCTATTCCGCTGGGTGGCATAGGTTTTGTCATATTGGCTTATTTTGTGATTGTCGGCACCAGCAACGCGGTGAACTTAACGGATGGCCTGGATGGACTGGCCATCATGCCGACGGTCATGATTAGTAGTGCACTGGCTGTATTTGCGTATGTCACAGGTCATGTCATTTTCGCAAAGTATCTAGGGATACCTTATATCCCCAATACCGGAGAATTGTCCGTTTTTTGCGGTGCATTGGCTGGCGCAGGATTGGCATTCTTGTGGTTTAACGCTTATCCGGCCGAAGTATTCATGGGAGATGTCGGAGCGCTTGCTTTGGGTGCTGCGCTTGGTGTGGTTACCGTTATTGTGCGTCAGGAAATTGTATTAGTAATCATGGGCGGTGTATTTGTGATCGAAGCACTTTCCGTCATGCTGCAGGTGGCTTCATTTAAGTTACTGGGAAAGCGTATTTTTCGTATGGCGCCATTGCATCATCATTTTGAATTGAAGGGTTGGAAAGAAAACCAGGTAGTGGTTCGGTTCTGGATTATTACCCTTATTTTAGTGCTGGTTGGACTGTCGACATTAAAACTGAGATGAATTTACAAGATAAAATAGTACTTGTACTAGGTATGGGTGAAACGGGGCTGTCCATGGTGAAATGGCTAGTTCGCCAAGGTACGCGAGTCAGCGTTGCGGATAGTCGTACTGAACCGCCCAATTGGAAAGAAATAGAAAATGCTTTTCCTCAGATTCAGATTTACAAGGGCAAGTTTGAACCGCAAATATTTGATGGCATAGATATGATAGCAATTAGCCCGGGCGTTTCTGTGGCAGATCCTTGCGTGCAAGAGGCAATGCGACGCGGTATTCCGGTTATAGGCGATATGGTGCTTTTTTCTTGGGCGCTGAAACAGAGCAATTTGCCTAAACCTAAAATTTTGGCAATTACGGGATCGAATGGAAAAACCACTGTGACCGCAATGGTGGGTGCAATGTTGAAAAAAGCAGGCTGGAATGTTGAAGTTGCGGGTAATATCGGCCCCGCCGTTCTTACTTCATTAATGCAGCGTATCGACACGGGTAATTGGCCGCAAGCTTGGGTACTTGAAACTTCCAGTTTTCAATTGGAAACAACGCATAATTTAAATGCTGATGTGGCTGCTGTGCTGAATGTGAGTGAGGATCACTTGGATCGTTATCGTAATATGCAAGATTACGATGCTGCAAAGGCAAGGATTTTTCTGCATGAAGATAACACAGGCATCCAAGTGCTCAATCGTACTGATCGAGTGGTTTGCGCCATGGCGTTGGCAAATAGGAAACAAATCACTTTTGGTATCGACGAGCCACCGACACAGGCGGATTTCGGTCTCATTCAGGATGGTGATGAGCTGTGGCTGGCGGAAGGTAATGAACGGTTAATAAAGACTTCTGAGCTGATTGTAAATGGATTGCATAATGCCGCCAATGCACTGGCAGCATTGGCTCTATGCAGGGCATTAAACATACCTGCCGATCCATTGTTGACGGCTTTGCGGGAATTCCGGGGACTACCGCACCGAATGGAAAAGGTTGCTGCGTTTAATGGCGTTACTTTCTATGATGACTCCAAAAGCACGAATGTAGGCGCTACCGTTGCGGCGCTTAATGGCATGCAACAGAGAGCGGTACTGATTGCGGGCGGTGATGGCAAAGGACAAAATTTTTCCTATCTGAGGCAAGCTGTTGCCGATAATGCCCGAGCTGTGGTTCTGATTGGCCGCGATGCCGGAATCATTGCAAATGAACTAAAAGAATGCGGTGTGCCGGTGCATTTTGCAGTTACGATGGAAGAAGCGATGCAAAAAAGCTTTTTATTGGCGCAAGGTGGCGATGCGGTGCTGCTATCGCCGGCTTGTGCCAGTTTCGATATGTTCAGGAATTATATTCATCGCGCGGAAGTATTTGTTGCAGCAGTTAAAGATATTGAGAACAAGTTTTTCAGTTTTGGACATAAAAGGCATTAATCAATGAATTATCAGGCAGGCAACCTAAGAACCAGAGTTCTTGCTGACTTTGATCAAGCGTTGGTATGGTCGGCAATACTGCTGCTGAGTATTGGATTAATCATGATTTATTCCGCTTCGATCGCGATAGCTGAAGCGCAGTTCGGTGCTGATCGCGCCAATTATTATTTACTCAGGCACGGCAGTTTTTTGGTCATAGGTCTCACACTAGGATTAATCGTTTTTCAAATCCCAATGCAAGCCTGGCAGAAATACGCGGGTTATTTATTTATGGCTAATGCGCTTTTGCTAGTGCTGGTGTTGATTCCCGGAATTGGCCACGAAGTTAATGGCAGTCAACGATGGATTTCATTATACGTAGTCAATCTTCAACCATCTGAATTCATGAAGTTTGCGATGGTATTGTACGCCGCCGATTATGTTAACCGCAAAGCGGAAGACCTGGGGTGCTTGCTAAAGGGATTTCTTCCCATCACCACCGTGATGGCCTTGGTGGGCTTTTTGTTACTGCTGGAACCGGACTTTGGCGCTTTTTTTGTAGTGACGATGTTAGCAATGTCTATTTTGTTTCTGGGTGGCGTCAGTTTAAAAATATTTATCGGGTTGATTGGTATTCTGGCAGTTGGTTTGTACGGACTGATTCTCACCTCGCCTTACCGGCTGGGCCGGGTGGTGGCATTTATGGATCCCTGGGCCGATCCCTATGGCAATGGCTATCAATTGAGCCATGCTTTGATCGCATTCGGACGCGGTGAATGGCTGGGTGTCGGGCTCGGGGGAAGTGTTGAAAAATTGTTTTATTTACCGGAAGCGCATACAGATTTTTTGCTTTCGGTTTTAGCCGAAGAATTGGGGTTTGTCGGTGTTAGCACAGTAATAATTTTATTCATCGGTTTGATCATGCGCGCCTTTGTCATCGGGCGGCTGGCCGCGAAATTGGAATCGCCATTTTCCGCTTTGGTTGCGCAAGGAATTGGAATTTGGATTGGCTTGCAAGCATTGATCAATATGGGTGTCAATATGGGGGTTTTGCCCACTAAAGGTTTGACGTTGCCGCTTTTGAGCTTTGGCGGTAGCAGTATTACGGCGAACTGTATTGCCCTGGCCGTATTGTTACGCATAGATTGGGAAAACAGGCAACGGTTGCGGGGAGTGGCGGTATGAAGCCCCGCACTATCTTAATCATGGCTGGCGGTACCGGCGGACATGTATTTCCAGCGTTGGCAGTAGCTGATTATCTCAAGGGTCTGGGTTGGCACATCGTGTGGCTGGGAACGCAAACAGGTATGGAATTGAAACTGGTGCCACAACACGGTTATGAAACAGAGGTTATCAATTTTTCCGGATTACGGGGCAAGCGTATGTTTGCATGGTTTATGTTGCCGTTGCGCATGATCACAGCATTTATGCAAAGTATTCGTATCTTGCGTCGCGTCAATCCCGATGTCGTGTTGGGGATGGGTGGATATCCGGCTTTCCCCGGGGGCATGATGGCATCGCTATTAAATAAGCCATTGGTTATCCATGAACAGAATTCTATACCAGGACTAACGAATAAGATTCTGGCCAAGCTGGCAGACAAAGTTATGTTGGGTTTTCCTGATGCTATTTTTACCGACAGAGGGAAAGCGGTATTTTCAGGTAATCCTGTGCGCGCTGAGATTGCACAGTTGGAAGTACCGGAAAAACGTTTTTTGGGACGGCAAGGAAAACTGAAGCTTCTTGTAGTTGGCGGCAGTCTGGGCGCGCAGATTTTAAATTCCTTGGTTCCGCAAGCACTTAAATTGATACCTGAGAATATTCGTCCGTTTGTGGTTCATCAGGCGGGTACTGCGCATTTGGAAACCGTTGAAAAAAACTATGCGGATTTACAATTGGAAGGAGAGCTGCTTGCTTTTATCGATGATATGGCTAAGCGTTACGCAGTCTGTGATTTGGTGCTGTGCCGGGCTGGCGCACTAACAATCACGGAATTAACCGCTGCCGGCGTCGCCAGCATATTGGTCCCCTACCCTTATGCGGTTGATGATCATCAAACCAGTAATGCCGGGTTTCTCTCTAATCATGAAGCGGCGATATTAATGCCGCAAAATGAATTAACTGCACAAAAGCTGGCGCAATTGTTGATGGATCTGACACGGGAGAAATTACTCGCTATGGCTATAGCCGCGCGTAAATTGGCAAAGCCGGAAGCTACCAAAGTAGTGGCCGAAGCATGCGTTGAACTTAGTAAGGGGATGACATGAAACATAAAGTGAAACACATTCATTTTGTCGGCATCGGTGGTTCAGGCATGAGTGGTATCGCTGAAGTTTTTGTGAATTTGGGTTATCAGGTGACAGGTTCCGATTTAGTGGCTAGTCAGGTAACGAAGCGCTTAAGCAAGCTAGGTGTAAAGGTATACGAGGGTCATGATAATCAGAACATAGCGGGCGCTGATGTCGTGGTCACTTCCACTGCAGTCAAACCGAATAATCCTGAAGTTATCGCAGCCAAAAACAAAAATATTCCCGTTGTACCCCGTGCTCTGATGCTGGCCGAACTGCTTAGATTACGGCGGGGTATCGCGATAGCGGGCGCGCATGGAAAAACCACCACCACCAGTCTTATTGCCAGCATACTTGCGGCGGCTGACATGGATCCAACATTTGTTATCGGCGGGAAGCTCGAAGCAGCGGGCTGCCATGCCAAATTGGGAAGCGGCGAATTCATTGTGGTCGAAGCGGACGAGTCGGATGCTTCGTTTTTATATTTACAACCGGTATTGACGGTTGTGACTAATATTGACGCCGACCATATGACGACTTATGGCTACGATTTTAATCGCTTGAAGCAAACATTTGTAGAGTTTGTGCAGCACCTGCCTTTTTATGGCATGGCGGTATTGTGCATGGACGATCCCAACGTACGCGATGTGATGCCCGCTATTACCAAACCTATTACAACTTATGGATTGTCTGAGAATGCGCAAGTCCGCGCCATCGACATCGAACAAAATAGCAGCCAGATGAGATTTACCGCTATAGTGGGCGTGAATGGTTCCGCGCGCAGACTGGGCATCACATTAAACTTACCTGGATTACATAATATACAGAATGCACTGGCGGCTATTGCCGTCGCCAATGAAATTGGCGTGCCGGATGCAGCGATTATTAAAGCGCTATCTGAATTCAAAGGCGTGGAAAGGCGCTTTCAGCAATATGGAGAAATCAAGTTATCTACGCAGAAGAGTTTTGTTCTAATCGATGATTATGGGCACCATCCCGCTGAAATTGACGCGACGATCAAAGCTGCCCGCGGTGCTTTTCCAGGTCGCCGTTTATTGGTGGCATTTCAACCCCATCGCTATACACGAACTCGAGATTTATTTGAAGATTTCATAAAAGTATTATCCCAAGCGGATGGACTATTATTAACGGAAGTGTATGCGGCGGGCGAAGAACCAATTGTTGCCGCAGACAGCAAGTCGCTAGCACGATCGATTCGAATACAGGGAAAAGTAGAGCCCATTTATGTTGAAAACGTCGATGATTTGTCGGTTGCGATAATGGATGTCGTGCAGGGCGATGATGTGGTTCTGGTGCTGGGTGCAGGTTCTATAGCCAAAGTGGCGCCGCACATTGCACAGATGCGAAACAAATTGATTGTTGTAAATAGCAATGAATATTGAAAATCGATGGGATATGGGCAGCTTGTTGCGTGATACGGGGATTGGCATGCCAGCATCCGGTGAAGCGAAAATGATCAACATGAACAAACTTGGGATAAACGGGGAAATGCGCCTAAACGAGCCGATGAGCAAGCATACTTCATGGCGGGCGGGGGGGTGTGCCGAGCGTTATTATATCCCCGCTGATTTACGCGATCTTGCAGTTTTTCTGCGCGATCTTCCAAGCGATCAGCCAGTTTATGTGATCGGTCTGGGAAGCAATTTGCTGGTTCGCGATGGAGGATTGCGTGGTACCGTGGTGGCGGTTCATACTCGGCTCGAGGAACTGCAGTTGATTGAACACAATGGTTCAAATGGCTTGATTTATGCCGGGGCAGGTATAGCTTGCGCAAAAATTGCGCGATTTGCGGCTAAGCATCGGCTCGCTGATGCAGAGTTTCTGGCAGGTATTCCAGGTACGGTGGGCGGAGCATTGGCTATGAATGCCGGATGTTTTGGTGCTGAAACGTGGCAAGTCGTTGAGCGTGTGCAAATTATCGATCGCGATGGCAAGGTATTTATCCGTCAGCCGGATGATTACGATGTCGGTTATCGCAGCATAAAACTGCGGCAATCGCGTACGGTTACTGCAAAGGAAACAGAATGGTTTGCAGGCGGATACTTTAGATTGCCATGCGGCGATCAAACCGAGTCGCGCGAAAAAATCAAGCACTTATTGGCTCAGCGTATTGCTAGCCAACCGCTTAACCAGCCAAATGCAGGCTCGGTATTTCGCAATCCACCCGGAGATTATGCGGCGCGCTTGATTGAAACTTGTGGCTTGAAGGGTCTAAGCATAGGTGGTGCGATGGTTTCAGGTAAACATGCCAATTTTATCGTTAACACCGGTAATGCCACTGCGACGGATATTGAAGCATTGATAATGTTGGTGCAAAACAAGGTGAAACAAATAACGGGTATTGAATTGATCCAGGAAGTTAGAGTAATCGGTGATGCCGGGAGGCCGTCATAATGATTGCGCCCAATTTTGGCAAAGTTGCGGTGCTGATGGGCGGCCGATCTGCCGAACGAGAAATATCTTTGCAAAGCGGACAGGCAGTTTTGGACGCGCTGCGCAGTAACGGTGTCGATGCGTATCCATTTGATCCGGCGGATCAAGCGCTTGAAGCACTTTTGCAACAAGGCTTTGATAGGGTTTTTATCGCACTGCATGGACGCTTTGGAGAGGATGGTACGGTTCAGGGCGCGCTTGAATGGCTCGGATTGCCCTATACCGGCAGTGGTGTAATGGCTAGCGCATTGGCTATGGATAAATGGCGCACCAAACTGATTTGGCAAGCGGTTGGCATTCAATCTCCCCGTTATGCTTTATTGCAGGCGGATAGTAATTTTGAAGAAATCGCTGAAACGCTTGGTTTTCCGCTTATTGTCAAACCTGCGAGCGAAGGATCCACCATCGGTTTGAGCAAGGTGTATCACTGCCAAGATCTAGTGCGAGCCTATCACTTGGCCGCGCAGTATGATGTATTGGTGCTTGCCGAAGAGTTTATTTCCGGTAGCGAACTGACAGTTGCGATTTTGGGGAACACACCCTTGCCAATCGTGAGAATCGAGGTTGCAGGTGAACTCTACGACTATGAAGCAAAATATCTGTCCAATGATACCCATTATTTTTGCCCTAGCGGCCTTGCCGATGAGTTGGAGCTGGCGATTAAGAATCAGGCATTGCAGGCTTATAAAGTATTGGGATGTGAAGGCTGGGGGCGAATCGATTTGATACTCGATCCGCAAGGGAGGTTTTATTTTCTTGAAGCTAATACTTCACCAGGCATGACAAGCCACAGTTTGGTGCCGATGGCAGCAAAAGCGGCAGGAATTTCGTTTGAAGATTTGGTAATAAAAATATTGGCGTTGTCTCATGTGGAATAATCATCAAGCGCTTAATATGTTATCCAGGGTATTGTTTACTTTAGTAACAATAGGGGTCGTGTATGCGATTAGTTTGCGACTTATCAAGCCGCCGTTTTTTCCCATTAATGAAATTAACATTCGTGTTGCAGGCCAAGCAAAAAGCGATACTGAAAATTTATTGAATATTACTCGCCATCAAATTGCGCAAATCGCAAGAGATGAAATGAAAGGCAATTTTATTTCAGTAGATCTTGTTGTTTTACGCGAAGCTTTTTTGAAATTGTCATGGGTACGTGACGTACGAATAACCAGGGAGTGGCCTGACGGATTGAATGTAGCTATTGAAGAACATCAGCCATTAGCGTATTGGGGGAGTCGTGCGCTGGTCAATACGCATGGCGAAGTATTTCGGGTCACGCTTGAACGCGATCTACCTATTTTTATCGGGCCTAAAGAAGCCAGTGCCAAGGAAGTAGCGCAACAATATAGGAAATTTAGTCAAATACTCAACCCATTACGGCAATCCATTGCGGAGATAAATTTGACGCCGCGTTATGCATGGCGGATCAAATTGCATAGTGGCACCATTTTGGAATTGGGACGCGATGAAATCGAAGAAAGGCTAATTCGCTATGTTTCAGTGTATCACCATAGCATTGCCCGGTTTGAGCAGGAAGGATCGCTAGCGTATGTCGATTTGCGCTATCCCAATGGTTTTGCTATCCGTACGGATAATGAAATACAGCAGATACAACGTAAATCCGATTCAAAGATAGAAACGTGAGATCAGGGAGAGATGACCAAAGATGAATAAAACCAGAGAAAACAGGAACCTGATTGTTGGCCTCGATATTGGCACCTCGAAGATTGTTGCGATCGTTGCTGACGTGCTTCCGGAGGGTGGGTTTGAGGTTATTGGTTTAGGCAGCCATCCGTCGCGTGGTCTGAAAAAAGGCGTGGTTGCCAATATCGAAACGACAGTGAATGCCATTCAACGCGCACTGGAAGAAGCAGAGTTAATGGCGGATTGTAAAATTCATGAGGTTTATACAGGAATAGCCGGTAGCCATATTAAAGGTTTTAATTCGGATGGTATGGTCCCTATCAAAGATAAGGAAGTGACGGAGAAAGATGTCGAGCGCGTGATGGAAGCAGCCAAAGCGGTAAACATTCCGGCAGACCAACAAATTCTGCACATTTT
The DNA here is from genome assembly GCA_900696615.1 of uncultured beta proteobacterium. GTDB lineage: Bacteria > Pseudomonadota > Gammaproteobacteria > Burkholderiales > Nitrosomonadaceae > Nitrosomonas. The sequence goes on along the minus strand of CAADGS010000086.1, from coordinate 13,989 downwards.
AAACCAGGAGTTCATCATCGATGGTCAGGAAGATGTACGCGAACCGGTAGGAATGAGCGGTATTCGGCTGGAAGTTAAAGTGCACATTGTGACGGGTGCAGTTTCGGCAGCGCAAAATATCATGAAATGCGTTCATCGCTGCGGCTTAGAAGTGCGGGATTTGATTTTACAGCCATTAGCGTCCGCGATGGCTGTACTTTCCGAGGATGAAAAGGATTTGGGTGTATGTTTAGTCGATATCGGCGGTGGAACGACCGATATTGCGGTATTTACCAATGGCGCGATTCGTCACACCGCGGTTATCCCCATCGCGGGCGATCAAGTAACGAACGACATCGCTATGGCATTGCGTACCCCAACTAAAAGCGCAGAAGACATCAAGTGCCGATATGGTTGCGCATTGAGAAGCCTGGCGGATACCAAAGAAATGGTCGAGGTTCCAGATGTCGGTAACCGTGGATCACGTCAACTATCCAGACAAACCCTGGCGGAAGTGATAGAACCACGCGTTGAAGAGCTTTACTGCATGATACAAGCCGAACTACGCCGCAGTGGCTTCGAAGAATTACTTTCTTCTGGAATAGTCATTACGGGTGGTTCAGCTTCATTGCGTGGCATGGTGGAGCTCGGCGAAGAAATTTTTCATATGCCAGTGCGATTGGGTCTACCCAATTATCATGGCAATTTAAAGGAAGTCATTCACACACCACGATATTCTACGGGTATTGGCCTAATTCTTGCCGGTATTCAGCAGATGCAACATCAACAAGGTTCAAAATTGCAAGGAGGTTCTGCTAAACAAATTCTTTCAAGAATGAAGGGTTGGTTTCAGAGAAATTTTTAGATCAAGGGTTGTGTGAGCAGTTTAAGTAGTTTTAATTTCAATGTACTAAAGGAGAGACATTATGTTCGAAATCATAAATAACGAAACTCAAGAAGCAGTCATTAAAGTTGTCGGCGTTGGTGGTTGCGGCAGCAATGCCGTAGATCATATGATCCAAAATGGCATGCAAGGCGTTGAGTTCATCAGTATGAACACTGATGCACAAGCATTGAAAGGAAACAAAGCACCAACAATATTACAATTGGGTACAGGCATTACCAAAGGCTTGGGTGCCGGCGCAAATCCTGAAATCGGACGTGAGGCCGCACTTGAAGATCGCGACCGCATTGCGGAATTAATTCAGGGCGCAGATATGCTGTTTATTACTGCAGGTATGGGCGGTGGAACAGGAACCGGTGCGGCGCCAATTGTCGCGCAAGTTGCAAAAGAGCTGGGTATTCTGACTGTGGCCGTTGTCAGTAAGCCCTTTGCATTTGAAGGGAAACGCCTGATTGCCGCTAAGTCTGGGATGGAAGCATTGTCGCAGCATGTTGATTCGTTAATCGTAATTCCTAACGATAAGTTAATGATGGTATTAGGTAATGACATTTCCATGCTAGATGCGTTTAAGGCTGCGAATGATGTGCTTTACGGTGCGGTTGCCGGTATTGCGGAAGTTATCAATTGCCCGGGTTTGGTTAACGTTGACTTTGCCGACGTTAAAACTGTGATGTCAGAAATGGGTATGGCAATGATGGGTTCGGCTATAGCGGCGGGTGTTGATCGTGCTCGTGTTGCGGCGGAACGTGCAGTGTCCAGCCCATTACTGGAGGATATTTCCCTGTCTGGTGCGCGCGGTATACTGGTTAATATTACCGCAAGCTCATCATTGAAGATGAGAGAAGTGCATGAAGTCATGAATGCCATTAAAAATTTAACTGCTGAAGATGCAACGATTATTGTTGGGACTGTAATCGATGAAAATATGTCCGAAGATCTGCGAGTTACTTTAGTTGCCACCGGATTAGGCAGTGTTTCAAGTCAAAGCCAAAATACACCTTTAACGGTAATTCACAGTCGCACAGGCACGGATGATCGTGATTCAATGTATTCGGCGGAAGAGCCTGCAGTCATGCGAACAGGAAGAAGAAGCAATGCTACAGTGGCAGCAATGCGTCAATCAGGCGTTGATCCAATGGATATTCCGGCTTTCTTGAGAAGACAAGCCGATTAGTCTGATTCACTGAGAAATAAATGCTTGCTGCCCTGTTGGTTAACCAGCAGGGTGGTTTTGCAGATAACTATGCATCTTATATGCATATATCGGACTTTTCGTTTGTGACACGATTAATGTTATGTGAGGAATAATTCCTCTTTGTAATCTGATGATTGTTAGCAAATATAAAATGAAACGCTAGAAATCTGCTACCGGGTAGTTGAGAGTCAGGATTCGTCTTGTTATTTTTCGGATTTGTATCTATTAAAAGATAGAATTTTTCCGGAAGACGCCTCTCTTGAGGTATCAGTAAACGTTTGAGGTTGTTGAAGTGCATGTAGCAACCCTTTTTCTCCTAGCACATTTTTCCACATTTTTTGCGAGATCTGCAGGCATGCCATCATTGGATTATCCGCCTGCTTGCGAATTTGATCTACTTGCCATTGCAATCCTTCCATACGCATCTTGAGATGCGAGGGTGCTTGAGCTATTAAATCGTTTATCACTTGTTGACGCATCAGTTCAAATTGATGCGGATCTTGTTTTGCCATTTGCATCCAAAGATCAAAATCAAAATCAATTGCTTCTTTATCTTCACTCATAATGAGTCAGTCAATATTCGTCAATCAATAATCATAAATTAATCAGACTAAAGTTTGGTTTGGCTATAATTATTTGTATGAGGTGTAAAGTATGTCGCCGTTGCCGTTACTATTTGAAATTTACTAGCCGATCTTTATGAGTGGTATTGGGCATTTAGGTGTAAGACCTACTAGTGCTGCTGATGAAATGAAAAAGCCGGAACTAGGCTTCCTAATTCCGGCTCATTCCAATCAATATGATTACCTTGCTTCTGCTTTAAATTGATCTGCCAATCCGGAGAGCATCTTAACTTTTTGGCTCATTGCACCACTTGATGTTGTCAGTTTTTCGACCAATTGCCCATTTTGCTGGGTAACTTCATCGATTTGCATAATGGCTTGATTGATCTGCTCAATTCCATTTGCTTGTTCTTGGGAGGATTGAGAAATTTCTCCGACGATATCCGCTATCTTTTTGACACTTTCAGTAATCATCTTTACAGATTCTGCTGATTGACTGACGAGTTCAGTGCCGCTTTCAACTTTGGATACACTGTCATTGATGAGATCTTTGATTTGCTTTGCGGATTCAGCACTTCGGCCCGCTAAACTACGGACTTCATTGGCTACCACCGCAAAACCGCGTCCTTGTTCTCCTGCCCGTGCAGCTTCAACTGCCGCATTTAGTGCGAGTAAATTAGTTTGGAAAGCTATTTCATCGATTACATTGGTAATATCAGCAATTTTCTTACTGCTCTCGTTTATTTCATTCATAGCGCGCATAGTCCCGGAAACAACATCTCCGCTTTTTTCTGCTTGTTTACGTGCTTCTATCACAAGTATGTTGGCTTGTCTTGCATTATCAGCATTTTGTTGAACGGTTGAGGTGATTTCTTCCATGCTAGACGCTGTTTCTTCAAGACTGGAAGCTTGATTTTCAGTACGGCTAGAGAGATCAATATTTCCGGTTGCAATATCGTCGGCGGCTTGTTCTAACACAGAGGATGAATCTTTAACTCGCCCAATGGCTGTCCGGAGTTTTGAATTCTGAAATATCTGCACATATTCCAACTGGCCTATTTCATCATGTCTTCCGGTATATACATACCGAGCTAATGGATCGTCCGCTATTCTTTCTGATTTCTCAGCCAGTGTACGTAGCCCTGCCAACATATGATATACGATAGCGGAACTGGATAAGCTGCCGACGATAAAGCTGGATAGGGCAAAAAGTAAGGAAACTTGTTCTGTTATCGCTAACCCTCCAAATATTAATGCAAATATACTGGATATAGCGAGCATGATTTTTGAGGTAAAGCTGATAGGGAAACGTGTTAATTTTACTTCATCAAGCTTTGAACGCCGTTTATCGTCAGCTGATTTTTTAGACATAATTTTGGAATACAGTGCATCAGCGCGATCAACCCATGCCTTTTCCGGCTTTACGCGAACCGATTGATAGCCGATGATTTTACCGTCTTCATACTGAGGACTAGCAAAAGCATCTACCCAGTAATGATCACCATTTTTATTTCGATTCTTTACCAGCCCCATCCAAGGTTTGCCTGCTTTCAAGGCGGTCCATAGCATTGCATAAGCTTCGGGTGGTACATCAGGGTGACGAATGATATTGTGATTTTTATTCTCTAGCTCTTCCCAGGTAAATCCACTCATTCGTATAAAATCTTCATTCGCCGATGTAAGAATACCTTTTAAACTGGTAGTAGAGATAATCTCACAATCATTGTTCATACCCATGTCCCTTTGGGTGACCGGTTCGTTTATTCTCATTTCGTGCTCGCTCTAGTTATTAGAAAAGATAGGAATATTCTTACGACAACAATTCAAAATTACTTTAGGCAAGGTTGCGTTAACTTACATAGTTTTAGATTTGCATGAAAAAACAAGTGGTTTTAGGGGGGGCACTTTAAAAATGATGCTGCAAAGCGATTTGGTAACCGGAATCGGCCTATCTGATATGCTTAAAATTGTCTTGGAATGTTCTATTCCAATGCTTTCTTAATCGCAACTGATATAGCAAGCCATGTTAACTTTGGAAGCGCAGATTTTATGAGAAAAAATTCAGTAAAAGTGCAATCTCATATTGACGAAGTATTGCGTACAGGTATACGCCAAATAAAGAAAGTCAACAGCATGCCCAGAAATACTAACATTATTTTTTGCCATATTTCAGGTACGATCAAGATCGAGCTGCCGAATGATATGGTCATCAAAAAATAAACCCAGCGTTTGACATTACGAGGAATGCTACGGTGCATGCGCCATTCAATAATGATAGTGCCAGCAATGGGATGCGCAAGTAGTTTACGGTGAAAAAATTCTGAGCCGCGTGCAAAACAAGCCGCTGCGAGAAGTATAAAGGGTGTGGTGGGCAGTATCGGCAGAAAAGCACCCAATATACCTAAAAAAATCGCTAAAAAACCGACTCCCAGATATAAAATGCGTATTACTGGTGACTCATGTAAACATAAAAGCTCAACCGTCTGCTGTTCCAAGACAGTTTGTTTGGCTAAATGGTTTTCAGATTGTTCGAGCGGTTGCATTATTTTAGCGAGTTGAGTAATTTTATTGACATGTAAATTATCATAGGACGATATGTCAGTGCTTGCAATCATGTTTCACCAAAAATTTGTTATTACATGCTTAGTGATCACGAAAAAAGCACAGCAGTTATAATAATTATTTGTTAATTACTCAAATTAACTTAACTTTACTTATTTAGAGGAAATTATGTCTGTTATGAAAAGATTGTTTATTGTAAATATTATTTTTTTGATTGTAATGATGGTGCCCCAGATGGTTTTTGCTTACAAGGATATGGCAGCTGATGGAGAGCCGCAGTTTCAAAAAATTGATAATAAAGTTGGGAATGGAGAAGAAGCCGAGATTGGTAAAACCGTGAGTGTTCATTATACGGGTTGGTTGTATGATGAAAATGCACCCGATAAAAAAGGTAAGAAATTTGATAGCTCAATCGATCGAAATGAGCATTTTTCATTCATGCTGGGTGCAGGTCGTGTCATAAAAGGCTGGGATAAAGGTGTTGAAGGGATGAAGATAGGCGGGCAACGCACATTGATTATTCCACCTTCCATGGCTTATGGTTCACGCGGTGCGGGAAATGTGATTCCTCCTAATTCAACACTCATCTTTGATGTTGAATTAATAGGACTTAAATCGGGTTTACACCATTAAATCGGTCACTTAGTTTCAGTTTATTAAGTTATAAACATGAGCTATTGCTCGAAAAAGCTTGTTTATCTTGTTCAATAGCTCAGTAACGTAAAAATTTCTATTTCTAGCAGTTCCACATTTTGAATTGAGGCGTTTTACCGATTCGCTGTATGTAGTGAGCTTTACAAGAGGGCAATACAATGACTTCGTCCAAGCAGCAGCGTTTATATTTCACAAAGCGACTGATTATCAGCATTGCTGTAGTTGTCGCGGTGATCGTGCTTTTGGCAGCACTCAGCTATTTATGGCTGCCCGGTTATGCAAAATCTCAGCTGGAAATACGCTTGTCAGAAACTTTGCAACGTCAAGTTAAAGTTGCTGCGATTGAAATTAAACCGCATACCCTTGAACTCATTGTTCAAGATTTCCAAGTCGGCGATAAGGTTGATGGTCAAGAAAAGGTGGAGCCTTTTCTTTCTTTTAGCCAATTGCACATTGATCTCAGCATTGAGTCATTAGTGCGACGAGCCCCGGTCGTCACTACCGTTTCTTTAGTAAATCCCAAGTTTCGATTAATTCGAGAATTAGAAGACCAATTCAATATTTCTGATCTAATAGAGAAATTTTCTCAACCAGCCGATAAAGAGACACCAGAAAGCGATGGGATGCCGTTCTCTGTTAGCAATATCATGATTCAAAATGGACATTTTGAATTTATAGATCACTCGGCAAACACCACGCAGCAAATCAGTGAAATTAACTTAGCTATTCCCATTATCGCGAACCTTAAGAGCAGCCCTACAGATTGGATTGAACCACACTTCAGTGCGAAAATTAACGGCTCACCCTTTTTGCTGGACGGTAAATTGCGCGCCTTTACGGAAAATCAGGAAGCGACGTTGGCTTTCAAATTCAGTGAATTCGATTTAACGCGAATCGAGCAGTATGCTGCCTTGCCTAAGGGTATACGGATGTTATCCGGAATTTACGATAGCGACCTGCTATTGACATTTACGCAGGCACCAGATAAAGCTGCAGATATCATTCTCACCGGTAAATCCACATTGCGGCATTTGAAAATTAAAAATAATACGGTAGAAACACCTTACCAAGCGACTATTGAGCAACTGGCTATCGATTTGAAGAAAGTTGATTTAGCCGGTCAAGCGCCGTCACTGGTTCGAGTGGATATCGATCAAATCGCATTACTACCTGAAAATGATAAAGAATCCGTATTATCTCTAGCCAATTTAACCATTGATCAAGTAGTGGTCAACGCAACGGAGCATACGGTGAAACTAGACGAAATCACCGTAGATCGTTTACGAACGATTTTACGCCGCGATGCTACCGGTACGATTGATTTAACGCGATTATTTAATTCCGTTGATACCAAAGTTACAGATAAATTGCAGCAAGGCAAGCGTGCCAAAGTGCATGCCAATGCGCAGAGAAAGTCAAATCCTGTAAGAATTCCTATACCCGCAAGAAAGCCAAAGTCGGGTGAACAGATCGAACCAATTAAGCCAGAAACCGCAGTGGCTGATAATGCGAGAAGTGATAAAAAAGCAAATTCCCAGAACAATGCACCATGGACTACGCAAATCAAGCGTATAAAGTTTAAGGCTGCCGGTGTGCGCTATGAAGATCTGACATTAGCCAAAACACCGCCTATGATAATTGATCCGCTTGATGCCACGATAGATAGTGTTGACTTAAAAGGCGTCAAGCCGCTGAATCTCAATATAAAAGCTCGTGTCAATGAGCGCGGGCAAATCAACGTGAGTGGTCCCTTGGCATGGTCGCCCTTCGCGACGGATTTAGCCCTGAACCTCGATTCTGTTGATTTAGTTTCCTTGCAAGGTTGGATGGGCGATAAGCTTAATGCACTGATAACAAGCGGTGATGTTTCTTTCTTGGGCAATCTAAAAGCGCAGCAAGGCGATGCTATGCAGATTTCGGTAAATGGCGATGCAAAGCTTTATAACCTGAATGTGTTTGACGACAAAAACACGCAAGATTTGCTGCGTTGGAAAAAAATGGACGTCAACGGACTGAATGTGACCACCGATCCATTACGCATTGATATCAAAACTGTCAGTTTCGGCGATTTTTTTGCGCGCATGGTGCTTATGCCAAATGGTGAGCTTAATCTTATCCACATCGTGCAAATCGAAAAACCGATGGATGTTGAAGTGGCACCTGCAGCTAATAAAAATGCGGTAGAAGTGAAAGTGATTACGCCTGATATAGAGCCCACCAATACTTATCAAGTTAAATCGCCAGATGAAACTTTTATTCATATCGGAAAGGTGGTGCTGCAAAGAGGCGATATCAATTTTCGTGACCGTTTTATCAAACCAAATTACCGTGCAAATTTAACCGGTCTGACCGGTCAAATCGGTCCCTTGTATCCTGGAAAATTTGGGATTATTGATATACGTGGATCTATCGACAAGACAGCACCTTTGGAAATTAAAGGGAAAATAGAACCTTTCAGTTCTGAATTTTTCCTGGATCTGATTGCTAGCGTTAAAGACATCGATTTGCCGCCATTTACCCCCTATTCAGGCAAATATATTGGTTATGCTATTGAAAAAGGGAAGCTTTCTGCAGACGTGCAATACCATGTCGAAAAAGGCACCTTGACAGCTGAAAACAAGATCTTCCTCGACCAATTTACTTTGGGCGATAAAGTTGAGAGCGAAGACGCAGTGTCGTTACCACTCGATCTTGCGCTTACATTGCTTAAAAACCGCCGCGGTGAGATTAGTCTTCACTTGCCACTCACCGGTTCCATTAATGATCCGCAATTTAATTTGGGTGCGCTTATTTTTGAAGCATTTATCAATTTAATTACCAAAGCAATTACCGCACCCTTTACATTGTTGGCTTCTGCACTGGATGGTGGGGAAGAATTGTCCGAAATTACTTTTACGCCTGGTTTTGCAGATATCAATGAAGATGCAGCCAAGCGTTTGGAGGCTCTTGTTGAAATTTTAAATGACCGCCCTTCGCTTGAGTTGGAAATATCAGGGCATGTTGATGCGACAGAAGATTATGAAGGTTTGAAGCTTGCAATACTGCAAGATAAAGTAAAAGCGCAAAAATTGTCAGAACAGACCAATAAAGGTATTGCAAGCGGTGCTATTGCGGATATCACGCTAACTCCCGAGGAATATAGCAAATATCTCGAGTTAGCCTACAAAAAAGAAACATTTGAAAAACCTAAAAATGCGATTGGTTTTACTAAAAGCCTCCCTATTCCTGAAATGGAGCAACTCATTCTGGCGCATGTCGAGATTACCGATAACGACTTGATTGGTTTAGCGGCGCGCCGCGCCAATGCTGCGCGTAACTGGCTCGTCGAGATCGGCAAAATTTCTGACGAGCGAATTTTTGTGTTAGGCTTGGCTGAAGCTAAAGAAGGCGAACAAAACAAGGGAAACCGGGTAGAGTTTTCGCTAAAATAAGCAATGCCTTTCTCTCTTTTAGCTGCAAATTTTATATATTGCGCATGAGCTTGCCTTCGTTATTTCATACCACCTATAATTGCACACTAATATTTTAGCTTGTTAATAGCAACATCCGAACGTTTCACGTGAAACATTTCAGAAAACAATGAATTTATCCTTTTAAAGAAACTAATTTTGAAGTCATGATAGATCGAGCACAATTTGATGTCATCGTTGTCGGTGGCGGGCACGCTGGAACAGAAGCTGCCTTGGCAGCAGCGCGTATGGGGCATAATACGTTATTGCTGACGCACAACATTGAAACGATTGGACAAATGTCATGCAATCCATCAATTGGCGGGATAGGGAAAAGTCATCTGGTCAAAGAAATCGACGCGTTGGGTGGTGCGATGGGCGTCGCAACCGATGAAGCAGGTATTCAGTTTCGCATACTCAATGCTAGTAAGGGGCCCGCCGTAAGGGCAACGCGGGCCCAAGCAGATCGGGTATTGTATCGCCAGGCAATTCGTAAGCGTGTCGAAAATCAACCGAATCTCCGTATCATGCAACAGGCTGTCGATGATTTGCTCATTGAGCAGAATCGGGTAGCCGGTGTAATCACGCAACTTGATTGTAGGATTTATGCACGTACAGTGATATTGACCGTGGGAACCTTTTTGGCAGGGTTGGCGCATATCGGTAAGACCCATTTTAAGGCGGGTCGGGCGGGCGATCCGCCGTCATTGACTTTGGCACAGAAGCTGCGTGACATGGAATTCCCCGCTGGACGCCTAAAAACCGGCACGCCACCGCGGATCGACGGCCGTAGTATGGATTACGGCAAGTTACTGGAACAACCAGGTGACCGACCTACTCCGGTATTTTCATTTGTCGGTCAAAATATTCCACATCCCATACAAATTTCTTGCTGGATCACGCATACTAATGACAACACGCATGAAATCATTCGCGACGGTCTAGGCGATTCGCCCTTATACAGCGGTAAAATTGAAGGCGTTGGTCCGCGCTATTGTCCATCGATCGAAGACAAAGTGGTACGTTTTTCTGAGCGGCAGTCACATCAAATTTTTCTCGAACCGGAAGGATTGGGCACGAACGAGATATATCCCAATGGCATTTCAACCAGTTTGCCATTCGAGGTTCAGATTAAGCTGATTCATTCCATTGCCGGTCTTGAAAATGCGCACATCACCAGGCCCGGTTATGCCATCGAATATGATTATTTTGATCCGCGCAATTTAAAGCGCTCGCTAGAGACCAAAACTATCGAAAATCTGTTCTTCGCAGGGCAAATCAACGGCACCACCGGTTACGAAGAAGCTGCAGCACAAGGATTGCTTGCAGGTATTAATGCTGCACTTAAAATTCAAGAGAAAGACGCATGGCTGCCGCAACGGAGTGAAGCATATTTAGGTGTACTGGTCGACGATTTGATAACATCCGGTGTGACCGAGCCTTACCGCATGTTTACTAGCCGCGCTGAATACCGGCTGCAATTACGCGAAGACAACGCCGATTTGCGTTTGACGGAAATGGGCAGAGAGCTAGGATTGATCGACGATGAGCGTTGGGCCGTTTTTATTGCTAAGCAGGAAGCCATCGTTAAAGAACAACAACGGCTTAATTCAATCAGGTTATCGCCAAGCAGCTTGCCGGAGCAGGATGCCATTCGTGTGCTGGGTAAGGTTATCGAGCGCGAATATACGCTAACCGAATTATTGCGGCGGCCTGACGTGACCTATGCGTCGCTCATGACACTGCCGGGAAGCGGCGAGTCAGTAGCTAATCTCCAGGTAGCCGAACAAATTGAAATACAAGCCAAATATCATGGTTATATTCAACGCCAACAAGAAGAAGTATCCCGTCAGGCAAATTATGAAAATACGCTATTGCCACAGGACATTGATTATGCGGTAGTTAAAGGGCTTTCCAACGAAGTGCGGCAAAAACTGAATCAGCATAAACCGGAAACCATTGGCCAAGCATCAAGAATATCCGGTATAACGCCGGCTGCGATTTCGCTATTGCTGGTACATTTAAAACGTGGTTTTGCAACGAATGACAAAAAGCAAAGCGCATGAATTTGTTACCGCAAACTATGCAAGGCTTGCAAGCGCTAAATTATCCTTTTGCTGCGACGGAAAAAACACTGGCTGAGTTAATTGGTCGCTATTTGTTGCTGATCGAGAAATGGAACAAGGTACACAATCTGACTGCTATTCGTCATCGACAAGATATGCTGTATCAACATGTAATGGATAGTTTGTCCGTATTGCCTTATATCAACGGCCCGCAAATTATCGATGTGGGGAGTGGCGCCGGATTGCCGGGCATTCCGATTGCGCTAGCCAGACCGGATTGGCATGTTACATTGATTGAGAGTAATAAAAAGAAAGCGGCTTTTTTGCAGCAAGTGAAAATAGAGCTGGCACTAAGAAATCTGGAAATTATGGCGGCACGCGTTGAACATGCGCGTATCGATAGGCAAGTGAATACCATCATTACACGCGCTTTCTCCGAATTGGGGCAATTCATAGCGTTAACTCGGCAATGGGCTGTAAAGATAAACGTCAACTGCCGCTGGGTTGCCATGAAAGCGAATTGTTTAAAGGAAGAGCAAAATCAAGTGCAAGACCCCTTTGAGATTGAAAAGATCGTAACCGTGACTGTGCCCGGACTCGATGCAGCTAGGCAGTTAATCATCATCAAAACAACAGATCTAGAGGATTAAAATACAGTATATCTTTTCTTTGGCGCATTCCGATGAATATAGGAGTAAAACCCGTGACCAAAATTCTAGCCATTACCAATCAAAAAGGCGGCGTTGGTAAAACTACCACCAGTGTCAATCTGGCTGCAAGTCTGGCGGTATCCGGAAAGCGTGTATTGTTGATCGATCTCGACCCGCAAGCCAATGCCACGATGGGCAGCGGTACGAACAAACAAACGGTCAGAGCCACCATTTATCACGTACTGCTGGGTGAAATCCCGATACAAAGCACGCGCACCAGCAGCGTTCAAGGTAAGTACGATTTAATTCCCGCCAATCGCGATTTGGCGGGAGCCGAAGTGGAAATGGTGGATTTTTCCCAGCGGGAAACGCGGTTGAAAACGGCATTAGCGGCTATTGAGCAGGATTATGATTATATTTTGATCGATTGCCCTCCTGCATTGAACCTGTTAACACTCAATGGCTTGTGTGCGGCACATGCGGTAATGATTCCGATGCAATGTGAGTATTATGCATTGGAAGGCCTCAGTGATTTGGTGAATACCATTAAACGTGTACGCGCCAATTTTAATCCTATTCTGCGTATCGAAGGTTTATTGCGCACTATGTTCGATCCGCGCAGTATCCTGGCTCAGCAAGTTTCCGATCAGTTGCAACAGCATTTTGGCGATAAAGTTTATCGCACGGTAATTCCCCGCAATGTCCGTTTGGCGGAAGCGCCGGGTTTCGGCTTGCCAGTGCTTTATCATGATGAGCAATCCAAAGGCGCGCAGGCTTATCTCGAGCTAGCCAAGGAAATATTGAATGCCTGAACTTTCGATAACTTGTATAGCTATGAGTATTATTAAGGAATCCAAGCAATGGTAAAACAAAAGGGTTTGGGTAGAGGTCTGGATGCATTATTGTCGGGCAATGGCAATATGTCCATTGCAGAAGAAGAGTCATGGCAGAATCTAGAAATATCCAGATTGCAACCGGGTAAATACCAGCCCAGAACCAATATGGATCAAGTGGCCTTATCCGAACTGGCCGAGTCGATCAAAGCGCAAGGCATCATGCAACCCATTCTGGTACGGCCCATCGACACGGATCGCTATGAGATCATCGCCGGTGAAAGAAGATGGCGTGCAGCGCAATTGGCAGGACTCACCGAAGTACCTGCACTGATACGGAAAGTACCGGATGAATCGGCGCTCGCGATGTCACTGATTGAAAACATTCAGCGCGAGAATCTCAATCCGCTGGAACAAGCTATGGGTATACAGCGACTAATTAATGAATTCGGCATGACGCATCAATCCGCCGGCGAAGCCTTGGGCAATTCGCGCAGCACCATCTCCAATTTGTTGCGCTTGCTCAATTTGCCTGCTCCTATCCAGGAATTGATGATGCATGGCAAAATTGATATGGGGCATGGCCGAGCATTGCTGCCGCTGCCTGCTGTTGAGCAAATTAGAATCGCCAATATGATTGTGCAAAAACAGCTTTCGGTGAGAGAAACGGAAAAGCTTGTCAATCAGATCGAACATCCGGTGCCTAAAAAGGTTAATAAGCCCAACCGGGATTTATTGCGATTGCAGGAGGATGTCTCGGAGCGGCTGGGTGCGCAAGTGGCAATCAAACCGAAAAAAAATGGTCAGGGTAATATCGTGATTCACTATACCAGCCTGGATCAGTTGGATGACATTCTGGGTAAGTTATAAAATGCCCCCTTTCCGTCAATTAAGCTAATTAAGGAAAATTATGGACACAAGATTGCTGGATATTCTGGTGTGCCCTCTGTGCAAGGGGCCGCTGATTTACAAAAAAGAAGACAAGGAATTGATTTGCAAGCCGGACCGGCTGGCGTTCCAAATTAAAGATGGCATTCCGGTCATGCTCGCCGATGAAGCGCGCAGGATCGCCGACGATGTAGAAATTCGCTAGTGTCGCGGAATGAATACTTGCATCCGATTAGAACCTCGTGT
>CAADGS010000085.1 GCA_900696615.1 uncultured beta proteobacterium | reverse complement strand
TTCTGGGTTGGGCGGGTTTATTTTCAGGTGGTATAGCAGCACAAATTATCACCCGTTACTCGAACCTGACCGATGTAACCTGGAATAACGCAAGCAGAGAAATTCTGAACAACCGCATTGTTCCTTAGGTCTTATTTACGATATTGCATTCTTAAGTTTATTGAAATTATAGGTGTATTTCCCATGGCTCTTTTCTGAAAGGCCATGGGATCATAAAGTGTCGTTTACTTGTTGGATAATGAAACAATCAGCCTAGGAGTTTTTATGATGAAAAAAATCATAGAGAAAGGGGTTATCGCAGTTATTTTTTTGTTAGCGTTTTATTCTGGTTTGGCCGCCGCACACGGCAAGGTATCATTGGAATCGGATGTTTGTGTACGGAATATTTCCGGCAGCATGATACATTTGAGTACTTATCAACCTCAATATGATCCTGAAGCCGAATATTGCACCGAAATTCCCAAAGAGGGCCAAACCGTATGGGTTCTCGATCTTGTGGATCAGGCTCTGCGTGATATGCCGATCGACATCAAAGTCGTTAAAGGAACCGGTAATGCACTGAGTGATATCGTCACAACTCTGTACTCTACCAATCATACCGATGGTATTATCAAAGGTGAATTCGATCTTGATGAAGGAGACTATACATTATTTGTGACGGGAGAAGGTGTTCCTCCTTTGCAATACGAATATCCGTTGCGTATACAAATGACTAACTACACAGAGCTGATGACTGCCGCTATACCCTACATCATTACATTTTTGCTGATCGCGCTCATTACAGACAAATTATTAAAGCGGCGTGAAATGCGGAATGGATAATAGATTTATCGCTTTGTTCTTTTACCGCAATGTAGTCATTTTTGAACAATTCTGCATTGCCCAGCAGGGAGGTGCAGTGGCTTGATCATCGTTTCTACGGTGATAAGCCACTGTTTTCTAGTAATTCAAATAATCAAGGTATTAGTGATTTATAGAGCTGCTGGTAAGCTGTGGCGCTTGCTTGCCAGCTGAAATCTTTGGCCATGCCATTTTTTTGCAACCGTTGCCATGTTTTTTTATCTCGGAAAATCACTACTGCACGTTTGATTGCATTTAATAGGTCGTTTGCAGTGAAAGGCTCAAACAAAAAACCGCTGGCGCTTTCATCTGCAAGTGTAGCGGGTGAACAATCCGATACCGTGTCTAATAAACCTCCGGTAGCATGCACCACGGGTGGAGTGCCATAACGCTGGCTGTACATTTGATTCAAACCACAAGGTTCAAACCGTGACGGCATCAGGAAACAATCCGCACCAGCTTCAATCAAGTGCGATAACGCTTCATCAAAACCTATACGAATCGCTATTGAGTCGGGATATGTTTGGGCAAGCATCGTGAGTTGGTGTTCCAGATCTGCCTGATCGCTGCCGAGTACAACCAATTGGGCCGGAATCTTCACCAATTGGGGTGCGATTTGGATTAGTAAATCAGTGCCTTTCTGATGATTTAAGCGGCTGACTACGCCAAATAAAGGGATGCCGGCGTCAACCGGTAATCCCATTTTCTGTTGCAAGGCGGTTTTATTGGCTGCTTTATCGGATAGCTTTTTACTTGTGTAATTTTTTACCAGATATGGATCGGTTTCCGGATTCCACTGGTTGATAGCTATACCATTAGTAATCCCGGTAAGATCGTTATGACGCGCGCTGAGTAACCCTTGCAGCCCAAAACCTAATGGCTCCGTTTGGATTTCGTGTGCATAATGAGCACTGACCGTTGTGATGCGGTCGGAATAATAAAGTCCCGCTTTGAGAAAAGATAAATTGCCATAATATTCTACGCCGTTGACATCAAAACTTGCGAGCGGCAGGCCAAGCTGAATTACACTTCCAGGAGGAAAAATACCTTGAAAGGCGAGATTATGAATTGTCATAATAGTGGCTGCTTTTTTCCCTAAGTGATAGTGTAGGTAAGCAGGCGTGAGACCACTTTGCCAGTCATTGCAATGTGCAATATGAGGGCGCCAGGCAATCGGACTGGCATCGCTGCACAGAATAGCGCCGATCTTTGACAATAAGCCGAATCGCAATGCGTTATCCGGCCATTCGCGTCCGAGAGTATCCATATAAGGATCTCCATCGCGGCAGAACAAACCAGGACAGTCGATTACAAAGACCGGAATATTTTCAGTTTTGCTCAAAGATAACCGCGCCAACAGCAATGTACTGGCTGGAAAATGTTGTAATTCATTGAATTCAGCTACCTTGGATTTGTACTTAACACCGGCAAGTACTCGCGGATAACCAGGCAGTAACAGTTTGACATCGATGTTCAGCTCACGTAAAGCCGCTGGCAATGCAGCGCTAACGTCACCGAGTCCTCCTGTCTTACACAAGGGGTATACTTCAGAAGTAATGAATAAAACGCGTAATTTTCGGGATGATGGCATGCCTAATGCTTTACTGATTGGATTTGAAAAAATTGATTAACCCGTTGGTCGAGGCATCATGTGAAGTGACTAATCCATCTTGTTGCAGTTCGGGCAAAATTTTTCCGGCGAGCTGTTTGCCTAATTCGACGCCCCACTGGTCGAAAGGATTAATATTCCAGATCACGCTTTGCACGAATACTTTATGTTCGTACAGCGCGATTAATGAACCCAGTGTTTTAGGGTCGAGCTTTTTGAATAAGATCGATGTCGTCGGGCGGTTACCGGGAAAAACTTTATGGGGCAGCAATTGCTCAATCGCATTGGATTGTAGCCCTTGCGCACTAAGCTCGGCACGCGCTTCTTGTTCATTCTTGCCAGTCATTAAAGCTTCGGTTTGGGCAAAGAAATTAGCTAATAGCATACAATGATGATTGCCAACGAGGTAATGACTCTGGCAAGGTGCCAGAAAATCGGCGGAAACGGTTTGCGTTCCTTGATGCAATAATTGATAAAAAGCATGCTGCCCGTTGGTGCCTGGCTCACCCCACACGATTGTCCCGGTGGCATAATCAACGACTTCGCCGTCACGCGTAACCCGTTTGCCGTTACTTTCCATTTCCAATTGCTGCAGATAGGCGGGAAAGCGATGCATCGACTGATCGTAGGGCAGTACTGCATGCGATGAAGTAGCAAAAAAGTTGATTTGCCAAATTCCTAACAAACCAAGTATAACCGGGAAGTTACGATCCAAAGGGGTCGTGGCAAAGTGCTGATCCATTTCGTTTGCGCCCGCCAGCAATTGGTAAAAATTATCCATGCCAATAGCCAATGCAATGGGCAAACCAATCGCCGACCATAAGGAATAACGTCCGCCTACCCAATCCCAAAATTCGAACATGTTGTCAGCGTCGATGCCAAATTTTACGACGCCTGTTCGATTGGTTGAAACGGCAACAAAGTGGCGTGCAATATCTTTTTCGCTGCCACCGTTAGACAAAAACCATGCCCTCGCCGAATTGGCGTTAGCCAGCGTTTCTTGTGTAGTGAAAGTTTTGGAGGCAATTACAAATAAAGTCGTGGCTGGATCAAGGTGCTGTAACGTTTCAGATAATTGCGCGGCATCAACGTTTGAAACAAAATGCGGTGTCATTGCAGGCAGACCATAAGGTTTAAGCGCTTCGGTTACCATTGCTGGCCCCAAATCTGAACCGCCAATACCGATATTGACAATATCGGTAAATATTTTTCCTGTATAGCCTCGATGGGCACCGCTTTGAACGGCAATTGAGAAGCGTTCCATTTGTTTTAAGACGCGCTTAACCTCGGATGTGACATCTTTACCGCTTGCATATACTGGCTGTTCGCTCCGCAAAGCAACGTGTAAAGCGGCGCGATGTTCGGTGGAATTGATGATATCACCCTTAAACATGCGAGCTATCCAGTCTAGAAGTTTCTGCTGATGCGCTAATGCGAGAAGCAACTGAATCGTTTCGCGATTGACAGGCTGTTTCGAGAAATCCATCAGTACGCCATTGCATTGTAATGAAAATTTTTCAAATCGCTGCGAATCCTTTTGGAATAACTCGCGCAGATGATGCCGTGCCATGATGGATTGATGTGCACGTAAGGCGAGCCAGGCTGGAGATTGCGTAAGTGATGACATACTTTCTTAATAATGGGAGAAATTAAAAATTGCGAAGATATTCTTAAATGCTGAATAACTCAATGTGACGGGTTTCAACGAATTCTCATTTTATAGTGATGGTCAGTCATCTGTTGTGGGAATTGATTGCTAGTGTGACAGTCATTTCCTGCGTGGTTATTGGCCATTCCAATCGTATAGTCAGTGCTTGCATAATTTTTTCAAATCCACTTTCGGATTGCGATACTGAGTAATGAGGGTGACCGATGAAGTTTACTGGAGCAGTGGATGTCAGCACGATATCGCCCATGAGCGTATCATCGTCCAGAATGATTTCAGTTACACCACCTAATTCAAGCAATTGACCAAATCCTCCAGGAATTTTTCCTTGGTATATATAACGGCCGGCTATGCCGTCACAGCTTGGCATGGCAAGGTTAATTTCAGTGCTAAATCGTTGAGAAAGTTTAGCGGAAAAACGATACATCACTTGTAAGCGGTTTTGGTCAAGGATGATGTGTTTGTGCACAGGATATTCTGTATTTTTGGATTGGAAGTGAATATTTTCAAGTGCAGAAGCATTGAATTGATAAGTGACAAACATACCATTCAGGCGATCGATAAATAAGCTACGGGGGTGATCGTCCGCCATAATATCTTCTGCATTGATTTCGTGTTTATAACTGATCCGATCGTGCGCGGAAGCAATGCCACTTGCGGAATGGCTGGACGGATGCTGTTCACCCGGTTGAATTTTCTGGTAATAATGTTCAACCTGGCAGCGGAGGGTATCGCCAAAATTGTGTTTCAGCGGATAAGCATCCAATTCGCAAATACTGGCAAAACTATCGAGTTTCACAATTGCCTGCAACGTACCGTTGTGCATATAAACTTCCGCTATACCGTCTAAATCGGTATCTTCGGTAAAGTAGGCAGGGCGCTGTATACAACCGTCCAACAATGCTTCCAATTCGATAAGCGCGTTATAGATCGCGCGCCGCAAATGCGGAAGATATAAACCGCCAAACAGGCCGTGCCAATAAGCGTCGTTGGCTTGCGCTTCATAAAGTTTTTGGCGCATTAACCGGGTCTGCTGCTTTTTTGGCAGTGAATCGAGCCGCGCAGAAAGTCCTAACATGCGTTTGTGCATCCAGTTGGATTCGGGGTAGCGAGAGAAGAAATTTTTCCAGATTCCACCGCGTAAATATGCTTTCTTATGTTCATACCAGCCACTGTTTTTGGCTTGCTGTACGAGGTCGGCATATGTACTGGCTGCTTGGGCGGGCAGCGTCCATTCGTTCATTTCGATATATGAAACGGTGGGTAAGTAAATAATACCGCGTGTTTTTTCGCTCGCGTGATATTCACTATAATGCTGGGTGCTAATTCTGGGTGAAGCTAGTACGCCCTGAATAAACTGCTCGAGCCAGCCATTTTCATATACCCATTGATACGTTTCCGGCCAAATACCAAATTTTTCGATATCGTCGAAATAGACAGCAGCAAAGCAGCCTTCTGACGACATATCGGCCAAGTTTTCCAGGTAGGAGATTGTTTCATGAGCGGGAGAAAATGGAATTTTGTAACGGAGCATTTCCGAAATCGGAAATAAGTCGAGTTTACGCCCATCTTCTTCGCTCGTGAAATAGCCGTTGAGTTCATGCGGGGATTTACCCGCGCATAAGAAGTGATAGTCGTCGACGATGACATAGCGAATGCCACAATCCGCAAGGGCTGGAATAACCGTGGACTCCCAAACGCGCTCCGTCAACCATGCACCTTGCGGGTATTGTCCCAATTTTGCAAGCAACTTATCGGAAAAAGTTTTAATTTGCCCGATACGATCCCGGTTTGGGATGGTTGCTAAAACCGGCTCGGTATCGCCCGCGCCGAATAGTTCAACCTGTTGACGATCAACCATTTCTCGCAGCAATATCATATCTTCTGGAAAATGCTGTAATAAATAATCCAATAGCCAGCCAGAAAAATGAACGGCGAAACGGAACTCCGGATAGCGGTGCAGTACTTGGAAAAACGGTTTATAGCAGCGTGCATGTGCGTCAATCAATACGCTGGAAAAATTTCCGACGGGCTGATGTGCATGAACACCAAAAAGTAATGATATGCGCTGTGACATTTAATGATTCCGCTAATTGTTTAACGATTCAGGTAACTGCCAAATACAATTTAAACACAGATCAGTACCGTTTGGAATCATTCGGCCATAGAAGAAGATTGCCGCATGGTGCCGCTTGTTTCACTGTAAGCATTGCCTTGACTAATGGATTCGTAGACTGCTGAGGGTATTGGCAGTTTGAGCATGCGATAGAGATTCATCAAATTTTGTCTAAACAATTGATCGAAGCTTGCAACGGAATGGGCCGGATTGTAATCACCGAACCACCAGAACCAATCGGAGCTTTCGCAAGATGCTAATTGTCTACTGGCTTCGGCTTTTTCATCTTCACTCAAGCGATCGCTCTGCATGACCAGATCGTAACTATTTTTAGCGGCACACAACATATCCCAGGCACGGTTTTTTTCCTTATCGCCTATCCAAGTGGAAAATGTTCCATATACCCAGCTTCCTGCAGCCATTGCCGGCAATGTCGTAATTTTGTTTCTACTATGCGTGTCTGCGATGAAATCGCGATAGGTCGTCGTGCGAATGTATGGATGATTGTCAAGCAAGCTATAGAGATCCTCAAGGAAATAATAACCATTGTACGGATAGGACTCCCATGCGTTTTCGCCATCCAGAATGACGCTGACAACGGGATCTTCTTCCGCAGGTGTGTTGTGATAGATGCGCTCCAAGGATTGAATGAAGTTTTCAGCTGCATCACGTCCAAACCATCGCGCATACTCAAAACCAATCAGATCGGATAATTGATCGTCCCGGAAAAAACAGATGACCTGTTTGTTTTCTTCGTTGAAATAGTAGGGGCGGTATAAATAATGATTTCGATCAGGCACTGGTTGATCTGGATAGGAGGCCCGTAAGCTATTGACTAGAACGCCTTCACCGCTGGCGCTCCATTGACAATTTTGTTTTGCCATTATTTTTAATAACGCTGCTGACAGCGAGCCTTCCGCCGGCCATACACCAATAGGCGGTTCGTTGAAACGCTCCGTATGATGTTTAATTGCCGAGGCAAGATGAAACGTAACGCGGCCTCGACCACCTGGATATTGATGATGTTCCGGCAAAATAACATCCGGTTGACTATCCCGCGCTGAAGTGAAATCAATCAACAAAGGGGCAAGCGGGTGATAATGCGGTGTTGTGGATAATTCAATTTGGCCGGATTCGGCGAGCTTACGATAGCGTGGGATCAAGTTTTGAATCAATTCACCAATCAAATCGAACAATTGCTGCCGGTCTTGATGGCTAAAGCCCTTACTTTTTGCCATCAATTTCATTACAAATTCGTTGTTACGTCGTACGCTTTCACCCATCCATGCAAGGTGATACCACACCAGTAAATCGGCAAGATATTGACCCGATAAATAAATTAACTCGCTTTCGCTGTGATTGTTAAAAAGCTGATATAACTCATGCAAACGCTTATAAGTCGGATAAGGTTGCAGCATGGTTGCGTGATTGCTAAGAAAACAGCTGTCAAATACGTATAAACGATCTTGCATTGCAATGTGTTCAAGATCGGATGTTGCTAAAAGTCGCAGCAAAGGGTTTCGTATCTGCCCGCTAGAAAATTGTTCGGTAAAATCTTCCAGCTGATCCAAAAGAATTGGCACAAAATTGATAACCGCTTTTGTTTGAGGGTGCATTTCGAGGTGATATGCCATATCGGTGTAATCTTTGATGGCGTGAAGATACACCCAAGGTAACACGAACTCCTTCGTGACATAATCACGGTAGTCGGGTTGGTGCATGTGCCACAATAAGACAAGATTTAATTTTTTCATTTTATGACATTGATTTATAATATATTATAGTTATGAGTATGCTGTATGAACGGGTTGCCCTAACATTTCCGGTGTGATTAATGTGATGCCTTTGTCGGTGACATAGAACTTATGGCGATCCGCTGCGGCATCATATCCGACCGTCAATCCTTCCGGTATGACACATTGTTTTTCAACGATTACCCGTCTAAGTCGCGCGTGTCGGTTAATGATGACATTTGGCAGGATCACGGAATCTTCGACAACGCTGTAGCTATTAACTTTGACATTGGAAAATAACAGTGAGTGCCTAACCGTCGCACCACTGATGATACAACCTCCCGAAACCGAAGAATCGAGTGCTTGGCCACGTCGGTCTTCATCGTCGAAAACAAATTTGGCTGGAGGCAACTGCTCCTGGTGTGTCCAAATCGGCCAGTCCGCATCATAAAGATTGAGTTCGGGTGTTACGGAAATGAGATCAACATTGGCTTCCCAGTAAGCATCTAAAGTACCGACATCGCGCCAGTACGGAATACCTGATGCCATATTGACGCAGCTATTCATGAATCGGTGTGCATAAACGCGGTAGCGGGGTACCAGATAGGGGATCAAGTCCTTACCGAAATCATGCGATGAATCATCCGTGCCGTGGTCGCGGATTAGTTGTTCATATAGGAATCTCGCATTAAATACATAAATTCCCATACTGACTAATGCATTTTCTGTCTGTCCCGGTATCGGCACCGGATTATCAGGTTTCTCCGCGAAGCTGGTGATTTGCCAGTCTTCATTGACGCCCATCACACCAAAGGCGGTGGCTTCTTGTACAGGCACTTCCAGGCAAGCCACTGTCATATCGGCGCCCTTGTTAGCATGCTCTGCCAGCAGCTTTCCATAGTCCATTTTGTAGATATGATCGCCACCAAGAATCAAGACATACTTTGCATTATGACGTGCCAGTATATCAACGTTCTGAAATACCGCATCGGCCGTACCTTGATACCAGGTTTCTTCAGCGGTTCGCTGTTGCGCGGGCAACAGCTCGACAAATTCTTTGAAGCGTCCATCGAGAAAACTCCAGCCATGCTGAATATGGCGAATCAGACTTTGAGCTTTGTATTGAGTAACCACGCCAATGCGCCGGACACCCGAATTAACACAATTGGATAGTGTAAAATCAATAATACGAAACTTCCCACCAAATGGAACGGCCGGTTTGGCACGCCAATCCGTCATTTGATGTAAACGGCTGCCTCGGCCGCCCGCCAGAATTAACGCCAGGGTATCGTGCGTAATATCGTTATCAAAATGTGTATTGATTTTGTGCTCATTATTTTCCATAGCGATACCGTCCTCCATGTTTTAACCCGATGGGCAATAGTATTATGACATTTTCCTATCTTTCGCTTTAGGTTTGCGTGTCACGAACCGGTTAGTTGAATTGTCATTTGTTTAACCTATAGACACGTTATAATTCATTGTAACCCAATTAACAGTTTGCCATTGTGACTATCACTCATAAATCCGATCTACAACAACGATTGCTGCTTGATGCGCGACTCCATGATCCTTATAGCTATTTAGGAATGCAGCGTGATGCTGAACAAGTTCTGATTCGCATATTTCGTCCTGATGTTGCGAATGTTTGGATTAGGACCAGTACTGATTTTGAACCTATGCGGTGCATTCATCCGGATGGAATCTTCGAGTGGCAAGGACTATCTTTTCCCGCCATGCCTTATCGATTACGTATTGAATCAAAAGATACTTCCCGCATTCTTTATGAAGCATATGATGCGTATGCTTTTGCCCCGCAAATTTCGGGCCATGACTTGCATCTCTTTAATGAAGGCAAGCTTTGGCAAGCTTATCGTATGCTAGGTGCACATTCTGTCCAGAATGCCGGAATCGACGGCGTACGTTTTGCAGTATGGGCACCCAATGCGGAGCGTGTCAGTGTGGTGGGCGATTTCAATCGCTGGGATGGCAGAGTCCATCCGATGAAAGTACACCATGCCAGCGGTGTGTGGGAATTGTTTATACCGCAATTGCCACTCGGTTCATTATATAAATTTGAGATTCGCAACCGTCATAGCGGAGAAATTCTCATTAAAACGGATCCCTATGCCAATCGCTATGAAATGCGACCGGGTACGGCGGCGCTAACATCGACACATCGCAATCATACTTGGCAAGATGCTGTTTGGATGACGAGCCGTGCCCGCTTTGACTGGCTACATGCGCCGCTCAATATTTTTGAAATTCATGCGGGATCATGGAAACGCCATCCGGACGGACGTTTCTATAGCTATCGCGAACTGGCGGATCATCTACTGGGTTATGTTCTGGAAATGGGCTATACCCACATTGAGCTGATGCCTATTTCCGAACATCCGCTCGATGAATCGTGGGGATACCAAACCACCGGATACTTTGCAGTTACTAGCCGCTATGGTTCGCCCGAAGATTTTCGCTTTTTTGTCGATACGTGCCATCAAGCCGGAATTGGAGTCATTCTCGATTGGGTGCCGGCACATTTTCCGCAGGATACTTTTGCATTAGCGCGTTTCGACGGTACCGCACTGTATGAACACGAAGATCCGCGGCTAGGGTTTCATCAGGATTGGGGTACTTATATCTTCAACTATGGCCGCAACGAAGTCAGATCTTTTCTACTTTCCAGCGCTCATTATTGGTTATCGGAATTTCACTTGGATGGACTGCGCGTCGATGCAGTTGCGTCGATGCTGTATCTAGACTATTCGCGTAAAGCTGGGGAATGGCTGCCAAATAAATTCGGTGGCCGCGAGAATTTGGAAGCCATTGATTTTATCCGTGAACTTAACGTCATGGTGCACGATCAATTCCCGGGTGCGCTCACGCTTGCCGAAGAATCTACTTCCTGGCCTGGCGTATCGCGTCCAACGTATACCGGTGGATTGGGTTTCTCAATGAAATGGAATATGGGCTGGATGCACGATACGCTCGCTTATATGCAGCGCAATCCTGTACATCGCCGCTATCATCAGGAGCAATTGACATTCGGTCAGCTTTACGCCTACACCGAAAATTTTGTGTTGCCTTTTTCACATGACGAAGTTGTACATGGCAAAGGCTCACTGTTCAACAAAATGCCGGGCGATGATTGGCAAAAATTTGCCAACGTGCGCTTGCTGTTGGTCTATCAAATGACATATCCGGGCAAGAAACTTAATTTCATGGGTAATGAGTTTGCGCAAAAGCAGGAATGGCGCGTAAATCATGAACTGGACTGGTATTTGCAGGGACAAAAGCAGCATTCCGGCATACTG
The DNA here is from genome assembly GCA_900696615.1 of uncultured beta proteobacterium. Lineage (GTDB taxonomy): Bacteria > Pseudomonadota > Gammaproteobacteria > Burkholderiales > Nitrosomonadaceae > Nitrosomonas. The sequence goes on along the minus strand of CAADGS010000085.1, from coordinate 9,267 downwards.
GCGGCATACCGGGACTTGAATCATTATTACAAACACATTCCGGCGTTGCATGAACTCGATTTTGCTGCCGAAGGGTTTTGCTGGATAGATTGTCAAGATGCCGATCATTCGGTTATCAGCTATGCGCGGCGCGCCAGAGATAATTCCTTTGTGCTGGTGGTTCTCAATTTCACCCCTGTTCCACGCCACGGTTACCGCCTCGGCGTTCCCGATGCCGGAATTTATCATGAACTCTTCAATAGCGATTCCGCCTATTACGGTGGCAGCAACATCGGCAATTTAGGTAATATTGCCAGCGTGCCAGCGCCGTGGATGGGGTTTGATCACTCAATCGCCATTACGCTACCGCCACTGGCGGGAATTGTTTTTAGTTTGAGTTTGACAGAGTAGGTGTGGGTTGGTACTTCCAATCGCTTAAGCCACTATATTTTTCTGAATCGCCGGGGTTTACGCGTGTGCTCGAAAGGCGTGAGGCGGACATTTCTTTTTGGCGCCATATACTCTGTTTTGCAGGCGGACCGATTACCTTATTCCGCTATACTATCGCCCGATCCGCCCATCTCTTTGGGCACATCTCTTAGTTTCGGCACGCCGTCTTTTATGGGAAGTACTGTTTCTTGATAATGCACGTGAACGCCGGCTTTGAAAGGAAGATCCGGTATCACTGCGGCATAAATGTCTGTCAATCCCATGCCTGGGTGTTCGGTGAAAAGGTGTCCACCGCAAATCTTGCACCATTTACGATAGCTTTGCGGTGTTTTGTTATAGGTGCCAATATTGCCGGCACCTTTGGTGATCTTTACCGATTCGGGTTTCCACAAGGTAAAAGCATTGACCGGTCCGGCCGACCAGTGTCGGCATGACTCGCAGTGGCAATAACCCATAGCTGTTGGTTCGCCGGTGACAGTAAACTGAACTGCGCCGCAAAAGCAGTTTCCTTTGTAAGAATAATCATTGCTCATAATGCCTCCTTGGTTATATATATAAGTTTATGTTGTTATCCTTACACAATCAGTGCGATATTTCATTTCGTACACTGTGCTTGGCAATGGATTGAACAGTTTCAATTTCTTCCGGCAACTTCAGAGATTCTTCCGCGTAGCGGAGGGCAAGCTTTGCATGCAGTATCGCGGCCTGTTTCATCTCATCATGTTCGAGCAAAGTGAGACTGTGGAGCGCTTTTTGCAGCCTGATCATCACCTGAACTGAAGAGGCGCCATCCCGGGCAATGGCGTTGAACGCATCATCGAACATATCGTTGGCGGAAATCGTCGGAATTGCGACACGATCATATTCGATACTGAGGTTACCATTTTCGTCCAGGGCTTGCGCCCAGTGTACAAAGAGACGCACGAACGTTCCAATGATGTCGATTGCAGTACCTGCGTCGTTCACGGCAGGCGATAGGGCGCGGCTGGCGATCTCAGATAGGACGATAAGGCCGAAACGAGGATCCGATTCGAAAGTTCTTTCCCCGCCGATCACAAAAGCATCGATGGCTTCTTCCAGGATACTGTTTTCCCCTGGAATGTCATTTTTAGAGACATAAGCCAAAGGCATCCCCGGACTTACAAAAGCGCCTGGAGGTGTACAAACGCAGATTTTGCAGTCATTTTGCTCGGCCAGTGTTTGTAGCTTAGCGATATGAATGTTTTGTACGTATCCGGCGTCTTTCGGAAAGATGGCTATTCCCTGACCAGTTGAAGTTGCTTTTGCAGCGCCCAATGTTGGGAGCCTGGCCCGCAATTTCAGCGCTGCATCAGTTGCTGCCTCGACTTTGTCGATTGTGTGACCCAGCCGGCCGAGCCTCGCTATGCGATCGACCCATCGGATGAAGCTTAGAATCACGAAGGCGAAAACGATAATCGTGATAAGAAAAAGGATAAACCGCCCAGGATTATCGTAAAATCCATTAAGCACGGCGATCAGACCTACAATGCTGAATATGAAGGCGCCTATGAAGGTCGACAATGCGTTCTGCGACACATCGTCGCCAACCACTAAAGGAAATGAGCGTGGCGTCGCCGAGTTGCTTGCCGAGGCATAGGCCGACAGCATCGCTCCCACGGCAAATACCGCGATCACGAGCATACTGGTCGATATGATCGATAACAGCGTTTCAATAGACTCGGTACTAATGTCTGGAAAAGATTGTCCGACTCCGAGATGATCGGCCAATCCTGCAAGGAACGCTGCGATGAGTGATAAGACACAACTTATCAACGGTTTCAACCAGAGGCGCTCGCGGAGCCGGGCTAGATAGAATCTTGCGATATTGCGAATTTCCAAATCGGAACGTGATAGTTGACTCATAATACCCAACGTATAATTAACAGGCGCCGCGCGATTTTACTGCGCAGTGTTCAGCAGCCGAAACGAAGCGGTGTAGAGCGCCTGGCCGGAAATCTAGCCGCCGTTGTGTTCGCCCTAACGATGGCGATACGTTGAAAATTTGAAATAATCCATCGGACATTTTCGTTTGTTTTATGCAGCCAATACTTTCGGGCACGTTGGCAGCAAGTTGAAAAATGATTGTGTTCTCGTTTGATTGCTCCTGAATTCCGGTTCTGTCCATCGGCTTCTCGTTCATTACGGCACCATAATTGGGGTTAGATTTTTCATTCGAAACATCATATCTCAGTTTTTTTAATAATTCGATCAATAGGCGCACCATGACACCAAATTCATCCGCACAGGCATTCATCGTATAGCACAGTTTTGGTAGGCTGTGCATTGGCTACATTGTTGTCGTTGAAAAATGAATAATGAGAAAGCGGATTGGGTGGTGATTCGCATGACAGACCTAGCTAAATTGCTTGCAGTCGGCTACACAATATCGGCCAATCGATGCGGTTTGTGTTGATCGGGATAAATTTCTTTTTAGCGGTTGCGTCGGAAAGTCAGATGAAATTCCATAAATCGTTCCAGCTAATGTTCTTATAGCTAGCGGGTTGTTATTAGTAAACAGCCGGCCAATAGCTTCATCGAGTAGCCGAGTAGCAATGGCGCGCCTTTAGTGCATAACTTTCAAGAGGTCCAAAGTTGGAGTTAGGAGTCAGTGTGTTGCATTCACCGCGTTAATGTTTTTCTTACGAAGGATCGCATCGATGTCAGTAGGTCCTATATTGTGCTTCCGAAGAAGAACCACCGAAGATCCGGTTCCATTCTTGGCAATGTCGGCGAAGATATCAGTTGGTGTAATTTTGTAGTCCTTAGGAGCTACTTTGGCAAGCCGTCGGATAGACGCGGCGACACAACTTGACAACCAAGGCCGTTCTTCAAGAATGTAAGTTTGCTCAGAAACTGGCCCTTGCGTGGGTTCCGGCAGCGCCGTTGTAGGGAGTTCAGCGACAATCTCCTGCAACGGCGCATCCCCTATGCGAAGCAGTGCCGAAAACAGATCGCGGGTCTGAATCCCGGGATCGCCGGCCTGTCGGTTTTCATTGTACGCAATACTAATTGCACGCTGTGTAGCTAGATCAAGTTTTGGCCAGATGTCGTGCAGAGCCTTTATATCAGGTTCACTTGATTCAGTGCGTCGACGCGAAATACCTCTGCGCGCTTCAACTAGCCTCGGTAACCGCTGAGACAAATGTTTTCGAATCGTCGGCTCAAATTCCTCGTGATTTTTGAAGCTCCAGGTCAAGGCTTTACCTTCCAGGTCCTTCCTGAAAACCAGTACCTTACGTATCTGGTCAAGTTCTTCGATGCTTGCAGGAAAGAATGGCGCTTCACAAAAATAGAACATGAGGGGGAGGTCACGATCATTCTCCCATCGTTTATACGCCAGGCGATATTCCTCCTCAGTGCCGGATTCTGCAATTCCGGAGGGTGTTCCAAATCGGCGCCACATTACACCGACGAAGATGTCGTAAGCGCCAAGCTGATCATTGATGACCTGCTGTGGGCGCCCAGCCTCGGGCGAAGTATGTGTTTCCCACTTCACGACTTCCAATCGGCAATCCAGAAGGGGGCCAGTGGTCAAATTTATCTCATCGACTGCATTAGTGAGCGCCTCGCGTTCAAGTTGGACATCGCCGGGAGATGCAAGGAAGAGGCGGAAATTGCTGGTCATAGGGAAATTACCTTCTGACGCCCTGTAATATAATATTTGTCCAATAATCGGGTAAGTAAGGTCGCATACTTTGAGTTAATTATCGTATTGTATCAAATATAATTTTAATATTGAATAAAGCCTATGATGTGATGCAAACGAATACGGCAATGAAATAGGCTAAGCAATTGCTCAATCAATTCCGTGAGAAAATAGGAGGTTATTGCTACAGCTCAAGCACGCAAAGAACCTATATTTCATGGATTAATCGCTCTATTATTCTTACATTCTTACTGGCAAGCGCCATCCGGTGAGTGATTAAGATCGAAGTTGTTCGATACTAGGCGACATTACGCGTTTAATAATTCTTATTATCCGCACATCCGAAAATAGCTATGCATAATTAACATGTAATGTTATCAAATGCGTCGATGATAAAATGATTTCTTGAAACTAAAATTCACTCCACGTTGGCAATTCAATCCTCTGCGGCATTCATTGGGCCGCGTCAAGTTGGAAAAACAACGCGTGCTCTCGTTATTGCGGGCACTATTCCATCGGTTTATCTTGATCTGGAAAACCGGCTACGATTTGTAGAAGGCTCAAAACATTGAAGTTTTTTACAAAACAAATGCGATAAGCTGATTATTTTGGACGAAGTGCAACGTTTGTCCGATATTTTAAGCAGTTTCGTGCACTCTTGGAGTGAATCACTCAGTTTTCCAAAGAAAATGATTTGAGAGGAGGAAGAGATGAAAAATCAAATCAGTTATTCACTGGAAATAGGCTGTATGGCGGAGACATTGCGGGCATAGGTGAGGAGAGCGGAGATCAAGTACTCGATTCATTGGAACAGAAATTGTGATAGATGTTGAAAATCAGTTTGTTAGTACATCATAGCTCCACGGGTGCCAATATCTGTCGTTTCGCTATCCGGCGCGCCTGATCGAGGCCAGTTTTGAAGCATCTGTTGGCAGTATTGGCGACACATATAGATAATGTGCTGGCTGAAGCAATCAACGGATTACATAAAACGCAGCTCTTACGGTAACGCAACCTGTGGCGCATTGGTGAAGAAGTGGAATTTACCACGCTCAAATGGGTGGACTGGTTAAACAATCTCAGGTTACTGGAAACGTTTGGAAATATTCCACCGGTTGAGTTTGAATTGACATATTATCGTCAATTAAGGGAATCAATCGATACGATTTGAATCAAGACAATTAGTCTCCGGAAAATCCGGGCCGATTCAATATCATGTTACGCCTTCCAGCCTAATAGTAGCGCCATTAGGTGGTACCAATTATTATGCCTATGACTCAAGGGAAATGGGTGGAGGTTACGATGAATAATAAAATCCGCACAAATGGCAAACCTTTTTCGCGCGTGTGGCCTGGCAAACCATATCCACTGGGCGCTACCTGGGACGGATCGGGTGTTAATTTTGCCCTCTTCTCGGAGCATGCTGAAAAAATAGAATTGTGCTTGTTTGACCAGACAAAGCAACTTGAGATTCAACGTATTGAATTACAGGAGCAAACCGATCAGGTGTGGCATATCTATCTTCCGGAAGCTCGTCCCGGCTTACTGTATGGCTACCGGGTGTATGGTCCTTACAAGCCTGAAGAAGGACATCGATTTAACCCCCACAAGTTATTGCTGGATCCTTATGCCAAGGACATTCAGGGAACATTGCGGTGGAGTGATGCACATTTTGGCTACGAAATTGATAATAATCGCGAAGACCTTTCCTTTGACAGTATGGATAATTCTTGTGAGGTGCCAAAGGGTCGGGTAGTTGATCCTGCTTTTACTTGGGGAGATGATCAGTCACCTAATATACCCTGGCAAGAAACCGTTATTTATGAGCTGCATGTTAAGGGTTTTACGCAGTTACATCCTGAGATAGGGCAAGAGCTGCGCGGGACATATGCCGCACTGGCTACTGAACCCGTGCTCGAGTATTTTCGCAATCTTGGTATCACCACAGTAGAGCTGCTGCCGATCCATGCGTTCATTGATGATCGCCGCTTGGTTGAGAGAGGGTTGCGCAACTACTGGGGCTATAATTCCATTGGTTTTTTTGCGCCGGATAGTCGCTATTCTTCAACCGGTTTGATCAATGAATTCAAGACAATGGTCAAGACATTGCATGCTGCCAATATCGAGGTAATTCTGGATGTTGTCTATAATCACACAGCCGAGGGTAATCAACTAGGGCCAACGCTCTCATTTCGAGGGATCGACAACTCAGCTTATTATCGCTTGATGCCGGATGATAAACGTTATTACATGGATTATACGGGTTGTGGTAATTCACTCAACATGATTCATCCGCGAGTCTTGCAACTGATTATGGACAGTCTGCGTTACTGGGTGCTAGAGATGCATGTGGATGGTTTTCGATTTGACCTGGCGGCTGCACTGGCCCGAGGTTTACACGAAGTTAACCGCCTCAGTACTTTTCTTGACATCATACATCAGGACCCGATTCTTTCTCAGGTTAAACTTATTGCCGAACCCTGGGATCTGGGTGAAGGGGGATACCAGGTTGGGAATTTTCCGGTTGGCTGGACCGAATGGAACGGTAAATACCGTGATGCTGTGCGAGATTACTGGCGGGGAGAGGGAGGAATCATTGACGATATTGGCTATCGTTTAACAGGGTCTAGCGATCTCTATGAACATAGTGGCCGTCGTCCTTATGCCAGTATTAATTTTATTACAGCCCATGATGGGTTTACTTTGCATGATCTGGTCAGCTACGACCAGAAGCATAATGAAGCCAATCTGGAAGATAATCGTGATGGTGAATCCAATAACCGTAGCTGGAACTGTGGTACGGAAGGCGAAACCGATGACCCGGATATTCTTGCCTTGCGTATGCGGCAAAAGCGCAACTTTCTTTCAACTCTGTTTCTCTCACAAGGTGTCCCGATGTTGTTGGCTGGCGACGAAATGGGACGTAGCCAGCAAGGCAATAATAATGCTTATTGCCAAGACAACGAAATCAGCTGGATCAACTGGCAGCTAATTGAAGAAAATCAGGAACTTGTTCATTTTGTCCAGAGGCTCATACAATTCACTAAAGCGCATCCAGCTTTCCATCGACGCAATTTTTTTCAAGGACAAATCATCAAGGGGACCAAAGATATCGTTTGGCTCAATTGCAATGGGCAAGAGATGGATAATGACGAATGGACGAATAGTCATGCCCGTTCCCTGGGCCTCTATCTGGCGGGCTCAGCTATCATGATGCGTGACAAATATGGAAATCTGATTGAGGATGATGATTTTCTTCTACTGCTCAATGCGTATCATGAAGAAATTGCATTTTCGATACCCGAGATTGCTGGAGAGCAAGAATGGCAGGTCGTTATCGATACCATCAGCTCAACATTTCCAAAAGGGCCGGAAAAGAATTACTATAAGGGCGATAGCTATCTCATGCAGGGGCGTTCTCTTGTTTTGTTAATGCATGTCAGAGAAAGAATCAAATAAAATGTCACTATAAATCCTCCACAGCCACCAATCTTCAGACTTGACCCAGATTGCACGAGAGTAGAAACTGCAAGGAGTCTGGATATTGATACAAGATGTTAGGCAGTTGGATCAACGAGTACCAGGCTGATGAAGATCTGACTTTCCGTGGTAATGGCAAATTGACATGGGGGCAGGAAGAAATTTGCTACCTAAAAAATAATGTTGACACCATGGGTCAATTACTGGGCGTGAGTCCTAATGGCTTTTATCGCTGCCAGAATGATAATTTGCTTAATCGTGATGATTCTGAGCATCAGAAAATGTTGCGATTGATTAAGGAAATTGAATCCGCGAACGGATTTTCAATTTCTATATTAAATGGTGTTTTGCCTAAGATTCTTGCTGAATTTCTCATGTCAGTTATAAAACCTGATTCCCCTGTTCCGCCTTGTCTGGGGAGGAATTGGTTGTTGGCGCTGTGGCTCTCTCTTAATGATCAGAGAATTGCGCGATTAGTGCTGCCAATAGCGGCTTTATAAAGTCTTCAAATATTCGATGATTGCCCACGCACTTTCCTTGTTTGCCGACCAATTAAGCCGGTAGGTTTTGTTACCTTCCACGATGTCTTTATCGTGGCCTTTATTGCTTAGTGCCGGAATGACATTGGTCTGAAACAGGTAGCCTTCGTTTGGCTTGCCGGATAATGGCGCATCCCATGCAAAACCGAGCAATTTTGTGTCATAGTCGAGGCGGCTTTTGACGAAGCTTGCTGGGCGTTCGTTCGGTACTAGCAGGTGATAGACGGTTGGAACGGTACCATTGTGCAAGTAAGGCGCTTGCGCCCATATACCACTCAACGGCCGTGCGTTGTAGCCGTGGTGCTCATCGTTCGGCGACATCAAGACGTCTTTTTTACCTACCATAGAAATACCGTCGAATTCCGCGCATGGTTTGACATCCTTGCCGTATAGCTGAATTGTGGTTGTCGGTGAGCAGTTGTCGTATAGCTCATTGCGTGCCGCGTAGTTCAGCAGCGTGCCAACCACGTAAGCGCGTTTCATGCTGGTGCCGAGATTGTCGTAAACCTTACCGTTTTTCGGCTGATGACAATCAGCGCAATGTTCCGCGAATAACGCCTGCCCCTTCTTGGCCAACGCGGTATCAACGGCAAAAGGATAAGGCTTGGCGGGTAAGCCATCGAGCAATTCCGAGGCGAACGCGGCCACGCGCACGTCGGTTTGTTCCAAGCCGAGCGTCAGCATCGCGATCAAGTTGCGATAAACCGGTATGGGTACGTTGCCGTTCCATTGGCCGCCGCCATTGATCAGCCGCTGATGTTTTTCGTCCCAACTGGCACGGCGCTTACCTTGCTCCCACACCGACATGAAATCGGTAATGCCGGGTTCCGGCGGTAGCGAGAGTCCGGCGAACCATTTCAGGACCGGTTTCTTACGCGCGTCGATATAGCCGTTGACAGCACTTAGTCCTGTAGCGTCGGCCATGCCGGGAAAACCGGCGAGCATCGATGCTTCGAAACCGCTGTAATTTTTCCCTATCAAAGCGCCGAATCCGTCGTATTCGGCCTCGATTCGCTGCGCGAACTGCTTGACTATCTGTTCGGCATTTTTCTTAAACAAAGCAATCTGCGCGTTTTCGTAAGCGGTATCAAAGTGCCGCGTTGGCGACTCGAAGTTATTGTAAAAATACACCGGATTCTGTCGATGAGTTTC
>CAADGS010000084.1 GCA_900696615.1 uncultured beta proteobacterium | reverse complement strand
CAGGTTTTCCATCGTCAATAAATAGATTGCCGACAGTCGCTCAAGGTCTTCAACTTCCACATTCTCGTTTAGCTTGTGGATGGTGTCGTTGAGCGGACCGAATTCAATTACTTGGGCGCAGATATCGGCGATAAAACGACCATCCGAAGTTCCGCCGGAAGTGGAGAGTTGCGGTTCAATCGCGGTAATTTTGACAATGGCATCATGCATTGCCTCAGCCAATTCGGCTTTGGGAGTGAGAAAAGGATTGCCGGAGAGTTCCCATTGCAGGGTATAGTTTAAGCCGTGCCGGTCTAGAATTTCATGAACCCGGTTTTTAAGCGATTCGGCGGTACTGGCGGTAGAAAAGCGAAAATTGAACAACAAATTCATGCTGCCCGGAATAACGTTCGTGGCGCCGGTACCGGCATGAATATTGGAAATATGCCATGTGGTAGGTGGAAAATATTCATTGCCTTGATCCCATTCGGTGTTCGCCAATTCTGTAATGACCGGTGCAGCCATATGAATCGGATTTTTAGCCAGATGCGGATAAGCGATATGACCTTGGACCCCTTGTATGATCAAATTTCCCGAGAGCGAGCCACGCCGACCGTTTTTCATGGTGTCACCCAATGTATTTGTACAGGTTGGTTCGCCAACAATGCAATAATCCAGCCGTTCTCCCCGCGCTTTGAGAGTTTCGATGACTTTAACCGTGCCATCGACAGCAATCCCTTCTTCGTCCGAAGTGATTAGTAGCGCAATTGATCCTTGATGATTATCATGCTTGGCCACGAAGGCTTCAATGGCAGTAATAAAGGCGGCGAGCGAGGATTTCATATCGGCTGCGCCGCGCCCATATAACCGCCCATCGCGAATGGTGGGGGTAAACGGATCGCTGTCCCATTGCTCCAAAGGTCCAGTCGGCACGACATCCGTATGTCCGGCAAAGCACAGTACAGGCGCCGTATCGCCCCGGCGCGCCCAGAAATTATCGACATCACCAAAGCGCAATTTTTCGACACGAAAACCAAGTTTTTCCAGGCGGTTAATCAAAATTTCCTGACAGCCACTATCGGCCGGTGTCAGCGAGCGGCAGGCAATCAGTGTTTGTGCTAAATCTAGTGTGTTTTGGGCCATGGAATTTTCCTGAATGTTTGAAGATGAATGATTTTATTTAATCAGTGTATGATTTAAACAACAATTTTTTCATAAATCTTCGCAGATAATGTAGGGATTTGAGCGATAATCATGTAAATTTGAAGCTGTAATCCTATTGAACAGATGCTGAATTCTACACGTCTGCAGCGAGTATTGCACAGTTGATGTCAGTGCAAACTTGACCGGACTTAACTCATTACGAGGAAAATTGCCATGCTACTGTTTCTCTTTTATCTGATCCTTTTTATAGTAGTCACGATTGGTTTGATCCTGGCCGTGCCGTTTCTGCGCCGCTTGTTGGTTTCCAATCAAATACTGAAAATTTTTCGTAAAATGCTGCCGCAAATTTCGCAAACAGAACAAGAGGCGCTGGATGCGGGTACGGTGTGGTGGGAAGGTGATTTATTTAGCGGCAAGCCGGATTGGGAAAAATTACTGGCTTATCCAAAACCTCAGTTGACTGCCGAAGAGCAAGCATTCTTGGATGGTCCGGTGGAACAATTGTGTGCGATGCTCGATGAATGGAAGATTACACACGAATTGAAGGATTTGCCACCGGAAGTTTGGCAATTTATAAAAGACAAAGGTTTTTTTGGCTTGATTATACCGAAGCAATACGGTGGATATGGATTCTCGGCGCTCGCGCATTCCGAAGTGGTGATGAAAATCGGTTCGCGCAGCGGCACGGCAGCGGTGACAGTGATGGTGCCAAATTCACTGGGACCGGCTGAATTGTTATTGCATTACGGTACCGAAAAACAAAAAGAGTACTATTTGCCACGCCTTGCCAAAGGCTTGGAAGTACCTTGTTTTGCACTGACGTCTCCGGAAGCCGGATCGGATGCGGGCGCGATGCCCGATTTTGCGATTGTATGCCGCGGTGAATTCGATGGTAATCCTGATGTATTGGGTATGCGGGTAACCTGGGAGAAGCGCTATATTACGCTGGGTCCGGTTGCGACCATTTTGGGTCTTGCGTTCAAACTCTACGACCCCGACCGCTTGCTCGGTAAAGAAGAAGATCTGGGCATTACACTGGCATTGATTCCTACCGATACGACGGGAGTCAATATCGGGCGGCGGCATTATCCACTTAACGGTGCATTTCAAAATGGCCCAAACTCCGGTAAAGATGTGTTCATTCCCATGGACTGGATCATTGGCGGTCAAGAAGGCATCGGGCAGGGTTGGCGCATGCTGATGAATTGCCTAGCGGCAGGACGCTCCATTTCGTTGCCCGCAACCAGCGTTGGTGCTGCTAAATTGTCCGCGCGTACCAGCGGTGCTTACAGCAGAGTACGTGTGCAATTCAAAGTGCCAATCGGTTATTTTGAGGGAATTGAAGAAGCACTCGGACGTATCGGCGGCAACACTTACATGATGGATGCTGCCCGTGTTATGACCGCCGGTGCCGTCGATTTAGGTGAAAAGCCTTCGGTATCCTCTGCAATCGTCAAATACCATCTTACCGAACGAGGGCGGCAAGCGGTGAATGACGCGATGGATATTCATGGCGGCAAAGGTATATGCATTGGCCCGAGAAATTATCTGGGACGTACGTATCAGCAAATACCGGTCAGCATTACCGTTGAGGGCGCCAATATCCTCACGCGCAATATGATTATATTTGGTCAGGGCGCGATGCGTTGCCATCCCTATTTATTAAAAGAAGTGAATGCAGCGCATGACAATAATCAAGAGCGTGCAGCGCTGGCATTTGATGAAGCGCTGGTCGGGCATGCCAAGTTCACCCTGCGCAATACCGCCAACAGTTTGTTTTATGCATTATTCGGTCATTACATAAAAGATAATGTGCCTTCCAATATCGCACTGGAAACGGCTGTTTATTACCGTCAACTGGCGCGTTTTTCCGCCAGCTTTGCATGCATTGCCGATATCGCTCTCATGCGCTTGGGTGGTTCGCTCAAACGTAAAGAAAGATTATCCGCCCGCTTGGGTGATATTCTAAGTATGCTGTATTTATGTTCAGCAGTACTTAAACGTTATGAGGACGATGGCCGCCCCAATTCCGATTTGCCGCTGTTGCATTGGTCGATGCAGGATGCCCTGTACCGCATGCAACAAGCGTTTGACGAATTTTTTACGAACTTTCCCGGGCATTTTACGGTGGTGTGGCTACTGAGAGCGTTGGTTTTCCCGCTTGGTAAACGCTGCAAACCGCCGGCTGATGTATTGACGCACGAAGTGGCTAAATTAATGATGCAACCGGGAGCTGTTCGCGATCGTTTGACAGCCGGAATTTATGTGCCCATGATGGAAGGCGAGCCACTCGCGGATCTTGAGGATGCGCTGCAATGCGCCATCGATAGTGGTGCGGCGGAAGCTAAACTGCGCGAAGCAGTCAAATCGCATCAAATTACTGCGAAAGGCGAGGAGAAAATCGCACAAGCCCTGCAGCTCAATGTGATTTCTGCTGCAGAGGCTGATTTATTGAGAAAGTTGAGGGAATTGCGCAGCCGGGTCATTAAGGTTGATGATTTTGCGCCAGACTTCGGCGGTGAAGCAAAACCGGCAGTCAAAGGAAACAATAAATCTTCACGGAGTGCCCAGAGCACCAAGACACTAGACAAGAATTTGGAAGCTGTGGAATAGATTTACTTAAATTGGGTACGCAATGACGTACGGTTATAAAAAGGAAAATTATGTCAAGTCAGCAAGATGAAATGCAATCCGGCGTAATCTCGGCAGAAACTGCAAAGACGCTGGATGGCCTCTTTAAGGAACGGGTACAACGTTCGGCGCAAAAAGTGGCTTATCGCTATTTCAATTCGACCTGCGAGGAATGGAGTGATTATACGTGGCAACAAATGTACCAATTCATTGCCCGCTGGCAGGCGGCGCTGCAGAAAGAATCGCTGACTCCTGGCGATCGGGTTGCGGTGATGATGAAGAATTGCCCGGAATGGGTCATGTTCGAGCAAGCGGCGTTAGGTCTTGGTTTGGTTGTGATACCTTTATACACGGATGACCGGGTTGAAAATGCGGCCTATGTGATCAATGATGCGAATGTTAAATTACTGTTGCTGGAGGGATCGCACCAATGGCAGCAGTTCGTTGCGATACGCGACCAGATCCGAGGATTGCAGCGTGTCGTTTTGCTTAAATCTTTTGAGCAAAGCGATATGAATTTGCGCGATGAGGTGGTCGTATCGGCTTGGGATTGGCTGCCCGCGCATGGCGGCGAAGTGCATCATGTTCCAACTGATCCGCACAGCCTTGCCACAATTATTTATACCTCGGGCACATCGGGTCGGCCAAAAGGGGTCATGCTCAGTCATCACAATATACTGAGTAATGCTGACAGTTGCTTACAGGTGGTGCCGGTTTTACCCGACGATTTGTTGCTATCCTTTTTACCGTTATCGCATACCTTTGAGCGTACTTCGGGTTATTATGTGCCGATGATGGCGGGGGCCACGATTGCGTATGCGCGGTCGATTCAGCAGTTACAGGAAGATTTGTTGACCATCCGACCAACGCTTTTGATCTCGGTGCCGCGTATTTATGAACGCGTCTATGCAGGAATTCGTGCAAAACTTGCTGAAGGTTCCGCATTAGCGCGGTGGTTGTTCGAAACGGCAGTTGCCGTGGGTTACAGTCGTTTCGAACATCAACAAAAAAGGGAAAAATGGCAATTTTCCCATTTATTCTGGCCAGTCCTAAAGAAATTGGTTGCGGATAAAGTAATAGGAAAGCTGGGGGGACGATTGCGCTTTGTCATGAGCGGCGGTGCTGCGTTATCGGCTGAAGTCTCACGCATTTTCATAGGATTGGGATTGCCCATTTTACAAGGATACGGCATGACCGAGAGCAGTCCGGTTGTCTGTGCCAACCGGTTGACAGATAACGTTCCAGCCAGTGTCGGCCTGCCGATTCCGGGTGTGGAAGTGAAGTTGGGAGAGGATAATGCACTGCTAATCCGTGGTCCGAATGTGATGCTTGGTTACTGGAACAATCCGCAAGCTACCCAAGCGGTGATTTCCCAGGATGGGTGGTTGAATTCCGGCGATATCGCCTCGATCGATGCGCAAGGACATATCACCATCACCGGGCGGTTGAAAGAAATTATCGTGTTATCCACCGGTGAAAAGGTACCCCCCGCGGATATGGAAGCGGCCATATTGCGCGATCCGTTGTTTGAGCAAGTTATGTTGATCGGAGAATCGCGATCCTATTTGAGCGTATTGGCTGTCTTGAATTTCGGCCGGCGCCAAGAATTCATGGCGCATTACGGTCTGGATGGGGATTTGACGAACACACAGCAAAGACAGCAGATTGAAGAAATTTTGCTGGAAAAAATTACTCACCAGACAAGTGAATTTCCGGGTTACGCCAAAATACGCCGCGTAGCAATCGTTCAAGACCCTTGGACTGTTGAAAATGGCTTGCTGACCCCTACCTTAAAGTTGAAGCGAGCGAAAGTTCTGGAAAAACATCAGGCGGAAGTGGATAGGCTTTACGCGGGACACTAACCGGTCATTCAGGAATGTTTGCTGGCATATTTTGAGAAAGGCAGATTACATGTCAAAAGATACGAGCCGGTTGGACAAAATCGTTCTGGAAGCGCGCCGGAATGCAGAAAAGCGTGCGCAAGGCTATCGCGAGCAGGCGCTTAAATTGTTTCCGTGGGTATGCGGTCGTTGTGCACGGACTTTTGATCATAAAAATTTGCAATTGCTTGAAGTCCATCACAAAAACAGCAATCATGACGACAATCCGCCAGATGGCAGCAATTGGGAATTGCTTTGTACATACTGCCATGAGCATGAGCATTCTAAATTAAAAGATTCGATGGGGCGCACTGAAAGTGTTAAAGCTGAAACAGCCGCTACTTTCAATCCGTTTGCGAATCTTAAAGAGATGCTGAAGAAAAAATCGTAGGATATAAACCATCCTGGCGATGTGTAAATTTTGATTTATTCTTTTTGCATCGCAGTTCTTGTCGATAGGTTAGATTTTTAGCGTTTAATAGAAAAATGTTTGCTTGCAGGAATTTGATTATTAATTTCATTGATTTATGTAATCAGGTGGTTATAATGGGTTTTTTCAAGCAAACTGGAGTCTAGACATGGTGAAATTAACTGATGTATCTGGAATCGGTCCTGTTACAGCTAAATTATTAACCAAACATAACATCAAGACAGTTGAAGCACTGGCGTCGGCCAGTTTGGCGGAATTACAAAAAATACCAGGTTTTAACGGCGATATACGTGCCCGTAGTGTCAAGAAATCGGCCGCGGATTGTTTGCAGAAAGCCGCAAAACAAATGACTGCTTCAACCAAAAGTACACAGACGACTGTCAAAAAGAGTGCTGGTGGTACAGTTAAATCCGATCAGATTTCAGCACCGGTTAAAGTAGACATTGCAGCAGGCAAGAAAAACAAGCAAGACGATAAGAAAAAAGAAAAAGTAAAAAGCAAAGATAAAGATAAAGGTAAAGATAAGAAGAAGAGCGGTAAAAAGAAAAGCAAAGATAAGAAGAAGTCTTAATGGATTATCGAGGATAAGGTTAAGGTTGTTTCGTAATCGAAATAAGTGGTTTGTTAGAGCAGCTCTAATTCCTTAGGCCTGACTAAACATTCCAGGGCGGCACAGTGCGGCTTTGTTGTAATGGCATGCGTGCCATAATTCAAAACCGCGATAGCGGAAGTGGTTAATAATTTTCCCCCGTCATTAACTGATGGTGGAGTCTGCGATAAATAGCAGAGTAATTGATCGAGTCCGGGGTTACGGCCGATTAATAACAACGACTGAATGTTTTCGCTATAGTTATTGATTGCGGCGGTGAGTTGTTTTACGGAAGCTTCGTAGAGTGAGGGCTCCCAAATTAAATTTTGCTTGGATAATTTGAGATGTTTAATAACGACCAGACAAGTTTGTTTTGCCCTAAGTGCAGGCGAGCATAGGATTAGATCGACGCGATATTGGCGTTTCAACCACTTGGCCATTTTCTCGGCTGCTTTTCTACCGCGCATTGTCAGAGGACGCTCAAAATCCGGTTTGTCTTGATCGGACCAATCCGATTTACCATGCCGCATGATGATGAGTTGATGTTTTGACATAATTCTTTTAAGACCTCATATGTGGAACCAATTTTATTATTATGACACCCCCAATGGATGAATCCTATGCTGCAATAGATTTAGGATCGAACAGTTTCCACATGATTGTCGCCAATCTAGTGGACGGTCACCTTCAAGTGATCGATCGCATGAAAGACATGGTTCGTTTAGCGTCTGGATTAAATGACAAACAAGAATTGTCCGAGCAATCCATGCAATTGGCATTGGAATGTTTGCAGCGATTCGGTCAACGTATCAAGGAAATTCCACACTTGAACGTGCGCGCAGTAGGCACTAATACTTTACGGCAAGCGCGTAATAGCGGGATTTTCTTGGCACAAGCACACAGCGCGCTGGGACATCCGATTGAAATCATTGCTGGACGCGAGGAAGCCAGGCTGATTTATTCTGGCGTAGCGCATTGCTTGTATGATGATGCTAATAAACGCCTGGTCATTGATATCGGCGGTGGTAGCACTGAACTGATTATCGGTTGCGGTTTCGATACCTACTATACCGAAAGTTTGTACATGGGATGCGTCAATATGGGGCAGCATTATTTCGAAGATGGCAAAATAAAACCCAAGCGTATGCGAAAAGCAATTTTGTTTGCGATGCAAGAACTTGAAACGATTGTAAGTACGTATAAGAAAATGGGCTGGGAGTATGCAATCGGCTCATCGGGTACTATCATTTCCATTCGTGATGTCGTGCAAGCGGAAGGATGGTGCGATTCGGGTATCAGTGCTTCGGCGCTGACGCGATTAATGGAATCACTAATCGCCATTGGCGATTCCGCATTAATAAATTTTGCTGGCTTGTCCGAGCGCAGAAAACCGGTTTTTGCAAGTGGTGTAGCGATTTTATGCGGTATTTTTGAAGCACTTAATTTGGATAAAATCGACGTTTCCGAGGGGGCGTTGCGCGAAGGATTATTGTATGACCTCATCGGCCGGGTACACAATGAAGACATTCGAGACAAGACGATCGCAGCCGTGTCACAAAGATATGGGGTGGATATGGAACAAGCATGTCGGGTTAAAGAAACGGTCGAAGCCCTGTTTCATCAGGTAAAAAAAGAATGGGAACTCGATCAGAAGTTGGATCTGAAGGTACTGATATGGGGCGCATTGATACATGAGATCGGCCTATCAATCGCGCATAATCAATATCACCGTCATGGCGCCTATTTAATAGCTAATTCCGATTTAGCCGGTTTTTCACGCCAGGAACAAATGAAGCTTGCGATGTTGGTGCGAAGCCACCGGCGCAAGTTTCCGCTAGAAGAATTTGAATCGTTAACCATCTCAATCAGAACGTCGGTAATCAGATTAAGCGTTTTGTTAAGACTGGCCGTGCTGCTGCATCGTAGCCGATCTAACAGCAGTCTTCCGGACATTCATATCGATGCAAATAAAAACCGCATCAGTTTGGATTTCCCTTCAGGATGGCTGGATGAGCATCCTTTAACTTTTGTGGATTTGTGTACCGAACAGAATCTATTGCAAGCTGCTGATATTAAATTACTATTTGGATGATAGATAGCTGTTTATCTAAAACAGCCGTAGCCAGTCCGGAAATCTGTGCTAACTATGCCTGCACAGTTTCCGCAAACAAGTCGACCGGAAAATTTGAATTATCACTGTGGGGAAAACAGGCGCAAAACGCGATTTATTTTTCGAAGATCGCCTTCCTTGCCTGTTTTTAATCGTGCCTTCTGCTATTTAATCCGCTATTCCTTTTGTAGCCATCCCACCCTTAGAAGATGTCACCGTAACAAAAGCTGGTGGTATTGCGACGCCGTCCACGAATATTTCATACCGGCCGGCTGCACCGGATTGTGGCATTGGAAAACTGGACGCGCCAAATTTCAGCGTGAGTTGAGGAATTTCCCCAGCGCTTGATGCTATTTTGTCACTGCTAAGCGCGATAACTCTTAACCGTTGCGTTGCCGGTGTCCAAGTAATGGTCTCGAGCGATACATAATCGGTAACATTTACGCTTTGCGTGTTACTAAGCCCTCCGGGACTTGTAGCGGTAACCGACATTTGCGTTGGCATATTCAGGCTATTGGCCGCACTCAAATTAAAGCGTCTAAAGAACGTGCTGTCACCATCGTATGTCATCGTAAATTTCTGATTTGTTATAGGATGGGTAAGATTAACCCCTGCTTGAGGTGGCGCTTTGACCCATGAATTGATCCGCGAGGTGGTAACGCCTGTGTTGGTATTCGTGTTGCGGAAATAGGTTGTCCGAACTGGCTCAATACCGGGAGGGGTATTGGTTTCGTCGTAAATTTTACCTTGTACTGCAAACAAGTTTGTTTGCACAAAATTATTACCGTTACCGTCCAAGTCTACCCCGGTTGCAGCTTCGATACGGAAATAATTGATATTGCAATGACCGCCGATTACCTCATGATCGATATTGGGATCACCCACATAGCCAGCAGGTGCAGCGGGCGTGATTGCTGGATCCCATACCAAAAACGGACCGACTTCACCGGTTAACATGGTTTCAAACGGCGCGCCTCCACCTATATCCCGTGTTACGTTAATACCGTTGGGACCGGCCGTAGCGTTATAAACTTCCGGCTGGCAGCCATTGGCCTCATTGAGGTATGGATGCCATATTTTGTATTCCCCATCCTCTGGCACATCGACTCGAATACGGATACGCCCAAATGCGAATTGATCGTTCGGCGCAGGATCCCCAGCTCCATATGCTGCTTCCAATGCTAAAACCAGCAGCGCTCTCCCACCTCCAGCCAGATCCAAACTGGCATCCGCAGACCACCAGAATGCTTCTGCGCCAAAGCCGGTTGCTGCGGAAGTGGGATTTCCAGGTATGACCGGATCGTAAAAACACATACCGGTTGCTCCGTCCCCGTCTAAACATAACTGCAACGTGACACCGTTGGCATCGGAAAACCAGGTTGGAAAATGATTGACAGGATGTATTAAGCCTTTATTGGTTAATGCTGATTGTGCCGGTTG
>CAADGS010000083.1 GCA_900696615.1 uncultured beta proteobacterium | reverse complement strand
GAAAAAGCGCAAGCGTTGACCCAAGTACAGGAAAAATCCGCGTTGGTTAAAGAAGCCTTGAAAGCCCTGATCGAGCGCGAAAGCGCCAAGAGGCTGGCCAATTTGGGCGGCAGCGAACCGCAACTGGAAGCCATTCCACGCCGGCAAACCAGCAAATAATTGCCGCAATGATTCTGGTCGATACCTCGGTCTGGATTAACCATCTACGCAATAACGATCCGCATTTAGTCCGCCTGCTAACCGGGAACAGCGTATTAAGCCATCCTTTTGTCCGCGGTGAACTGGTACTGGGCAATTTGCGCCAGCGTGAAGCCATTCTAGCTGCGCTGGATAACTTGCCCCAGGCTCCCGTTGCCTTTACCGATGAAGTGAATGTTTTCATCGAGAAACATGCTTTATATGGTTTGGGCATCGGACTGATCGACGCACATCTGCTGGCTTCGGCACGGTTATCCGGCAATACCCGGTTATGGACACTGGATAAGCGGCTTCTGGCAGCCGCCAACCGGTTTAATTTGGCGGCACCGG
The DNA here is from genome assembly GCA_900696615.1 of uncultured beta proteobacterium. GTDB lineage: Bacteria > Pseudomonadota > Gammaproteobacteria > Burkholderiales > Nitrosomonadaceae > Nitrosomonas. The sequence goes on along the minus strand of CAADGS010000083.1, from coordinate 6,397 downwards.
TTCACCATGACTAAACTCACCGAATCCGCCATCGAGGCATTGGCGATCAAACTGTTTCAGCAGCTTGGTTACAGTCATATCTACGCGCCTGATATTTCCCCCGATGGCGATCATCCCGAACGCAGACGCTATGACGAAATACTGCTCACCGGACGGCTGGAGAAAGCATTGCAACGCATTAACCTGGGTATCACCGGCGCGGTATTGCAAGCAGCCTTAAAAGAAGTGGAGCGCATTCACTCCTCTGAATTATTGACCAACAATGAAACTTTTCATCGCCTGCTGACCGAAGGTGTCAAAGTCAGCACCCAGCACGAAGGTAATGAGCGCGGCGACATCGTCTGGCTGATTGATTTCGAAATCCCCGGCAATAACGAATTTATCGTGGCCAATCAGTTCACCGTGATCGAGAACAACCAGAACAAGCGCCCGGATTTGGTGCTGTTTGTGAATGGCATACCGCTGGTGGTGATCGAGCTGAAAAATGCCGCCGATGAAAACGCCACGCTGCAATCCGCGTACCAACAAATCAGCACATACAAGCACGCCATCCCCGGTTTGTTTACCTACAATGCATTGCTGATCATCTCCGATGGATTGGAAGCCAAAGCCGGTTCGTTGTCGGCGAGCTTCAGCCGCTTCATGACCTGGAAAATTCCCGATGACGTACGGGCGCATTGCATGCGCTCAAATATTTTCCGTCATCAGGGCGCATGCAATGCGCCCCGACGGGTTGAATTGGAAATTTTGATCAATGGGATGCTGAACAAAAAAACCTTGCTCGATCTGGTGCGGCATTTTGTGGTATTCGAGCAATCCAAGAAGGAAGATCCGCACACCGGTGTGATCAGCATCCATACGGTGAAAAAGATTGCCGCCTATCACCAATACTACGCGGTGAATGCCGCCGTGGCTTCAACCTTGCGTGCAGCAGATATCGGTTTGACTTCAAAAGTCATGCAAAGCCCGGCCCGCTATGGATTGCCGGATGTCGCGCAGCAACCCAAAGGCGATAAAAAGGCCGGTGTGGTGTGGCATACGCAAGGCAGCGGCAAATCGCTGTCGATGGTGTTTTATACCGGCAAGATCGTACTGGCGCTGAATAATCCGACGATTGTGGTGATTACCGACCGCAACGACTTGGACGATCAGCTATTCGATACTTTCGCCGCGTGCAAACAACTGCTGCGGCAGGAGCCGAAGCAAGTCGAAAACCGCCAGCAACTCAAAGAACTGTTGCGCGTAGCTTCCGGCGGCGTGATTTTCACCACGATTCAGAAATTCCAGCCGGACGAAGGTAACGTGTATGAAGCGCTTTCGGATCGCCGCAACATCGTGGTGATTGCCGACGAAGCGCACCGCACGCAGTACGGATTCTCCGCCAAAACGGTGGACGATAAAAATGCCGACGGCGAAGTGATCGGCAAGAAAGTAGTATACGGTTTTGCCAAGTATCTGCGCGATGCATTGCCGAATGCCACTTATCTCGGTTTTACCGGCACACCGATTGAAAAAACCGACGTCAACACCCCGGCGGTATTCGGCAGCTATGTGGATATTTACGATATCGCGCAGGCGGTGGAAGACGGCGCGACGGTGCGCATCTACTATGAAAGCCGCTTGGCAAAAGTCGCGCTGAGCGAGGAAGGCAGAAAGCTGATCAAAGAGCTGGATGATGAGCTGGATCAGGATGAATTGACCGATACGCAAAAAGCCAAAGCCAAATGGACGCAGATGGAAGCGCTGATCGGCAGCGAGCGACGCATCCAAAACATCGCGCAGGATATCGTCAACCATTTTGAAGCACGTCAGGAAGTGTTTGCCGGGAAAGGCATGATCGTGTGCATGTCGCGCCGCATTGCGGCCGATCTGTACAGTGAGATCGTCAGGCTGCGGCCGCAATGGCATTCCGATGACCTGAACAAAGGCGCGATCAAGGTGGTGATGACGGCAGCATCGTCCGATGGACCGGTCATGGCGAAGCACCACACCACCAAGCAACAGCGCAAGCTACTGGCCGAGCGCATGAAGGATAACAGCGATGAACTGAAGCTGGTGATCGTGCGCGACATGTGGCTGACCGGATTTGATGCCCCGAGCATGCACACGCTCTATATCGATAAACCGATGAAAGGTCACAACCTGATGCAGGCCATTGCACGGGTGAACCGTGTGTATGGCGATAAACCCGGCGGATTGGTGGTGGATTATCTCGGCATCGCCTCGGATTTGAGAGAAGCGCTGTCGTTTTATTCCGATGCCGGCGGCAAAGGCGATCCGGCGTTGATGCAGGCGCAAGCGGTACAGCTCATGCAGGAAAAACTCGAAGTGGTAGCGGCGATGTACCATGGTTTTGCGTATCAGGATTACTTTGCAGCCGACACTTCGCAAAAACTGGCACTCATTCTGGCGGCTGAGGATTATATCCTGGGCTTGGACGACGGCAAGAGACGTTATATCAATGAAGTCGCCGCGTTGTCTCAGGCTTTTGCCATCGCTATTCCGCATGAACAAGCACTGGACGTAAAGGATGAAGTGGCTTTCTTTCAGGCGGTGAAAGCGCGTCTGGCCAAATTCGACAGCAGCGGCGACGGCAACACCGATGAAGCGATCGAAACCACAATCCGGCAGGTCATCGACCGGGCGCTGGTATCAGAACAAGTCATCGATATCTTCGATGCCGCTGGACTCAAAAAACCCGACATTTCGATTCTGTCCGACGATTTCCTGGAAGAACTGAGAGACCACCGGCATAAGAATGTGGCGATGGAAGTCTTGCGGAAATTGCTCAACGATGAATTGACGGTGCGCGCCAAAACCAATCTGACGCACAGCAGAACCTTGATGGAAATGCTCGAGAATACCATCAATAAATACCACAACAAGGTTCTAACCGCTGCCGAAGTGATTGAAGAACTGATCAAGATCAGCAAGGAGATCGTCGCCTCGGACAAGGAAGTCGAGAGGCTGCATTTGTCGAATTACGAATATGCTTTTTATACCGCCGTCGCCAGCAACGATAGCGCCCGCGAATTGATGCAAAACGACCAATTACGTGAACTGGCCATCGTTTTAACCCAGCGCGTCCGTCAGAATGCGTCGATCGACTGGACCATCAAAGAAAGCGTCAGAGCGAAGCTGAAAGTCATTGTCAAACGAACGCTGAAACAATACGGTTATCCGCCGGATATGCAATTATTGGCAACGGAAAGGGTGCTGAAGCAGGCGGAAATGATCGCCAATGAACTGGTCGCGTAATAGTCGAATCAAGTCAACACTGCACGTACCAGTTTTCTTGGCACCCAACTTCGATCTTGATGCAAATTCTTGATCAAGTAGTACAGGCAATGACATTGCCTATTGTGTATGAGAATTTACAAAGAGTTTACATTTACGTAACAATTTTCCTTGCATTACATTCTATAGTTGCTTTCCTTGAACAAGGTGCTTTATCGATAGAACAATTTTTTTACTCATCGAATTTAGGAGGCTACTACTATGGCAAATATATCTTTTCTCGTTAAAGGAGCGGCAAACGAACAACACGCTGCAATGGCTTGGGTAACCATCGAAGAAATGAACGGCGGCTCGCTGTTTTTTAAAGTCAAACAAGCCGGCGGCATAATGGGTAATTTGCATGGCCTGTATTTCGATGTCACCGATGAAACTATCGCGAATACATTACAAGTCAAGAATATATCGATTGATGTTCGTGCCGATGAAGATCCGATACTTGGGAGAAAATATGGCACCGATTTGACCGAATCATTTTCTCGAAAAACCACATCTTCGATTGACTCCAAAGAAGTCATTGGAGAGTATTCCTTTACTTTACAAAGCAGAAAACGTGCATTGGCACTGAGTGATTTTTCTTGTATGCAACTGGATTATTCAACCCATCGAAATGACGGTGCCGGCACAACAATTAATGACGACGATAGTCATCGTTGGTTGTACTTGGCGTTACTGTAGAAATCTTTCTCAAGGGCAGCGTTGAGGAGTAAAAATGCATAAAGAAGATATACTTAATTTTGCGGATGGATGATTGAAATTACCGGCATTTGGAAATCGCTAAAGTTATTTCGATACCGGCAAAACAATCATTCATTCGCCAATATCTTCTCGTTGAATTCACAAACCAATACAAACCGCCATCATCACTTATTTAGTAAGGCTTATCTTTGCTTTTACCTAGCGAACTGCAGCGCCGGTAAGCACTTTGCGGTGTATCGAGAGATGACATGTCATGTCTTGATACAGTCAAGCTTATAAAATATCAATCAGGGTATTGATAGGATAAGAATTACTCTAAAAACTTCTGTTGGTGCGAGAGGGGGAATCGCATATCATCCAAATAACTATTATTCATAGATGTTTTGTATTTACGTATTTGAAAAATACCGTCATAAGTACCGTCAATTTATTGCGCTAATAGGAAATTTAACACCAAAAACCTGCCACATGGACGGATCAGGATTTGTTCTCATCCTCAATTTGAAGATTGTTAAGGAATGGAATTACTTTGCACTTAGCGATAGTTCGCCAAGCAACATGCTGAATTCATTCATTAAACGTTCTGGATCCACGCCCAAATCATATGGTTTTACGTGCCCAATAACTTTCATTCTGCGTCGGCAATGTTATCCATAAAAGCGTGATATTCTTTCTAAGCTTGCTCACGAGCATAAATCTCGATCATTGCTGGCGTAAGTTGGATTGCTTTGGATTCTGAAACTGATTTAGATTTGCGACGTGAACGAGGTTTTGATGTTGCAGGCGCAACTTTAGATTTAGCAGCCATGATTGGCCTCCTTTACGATTTGTTAAAATTTTGCCTCTTGTTCAGTGAGGCAGCCAGGTACTTGAACACCGCGTAAAGTCGGCCAGCAGTATTCCCTATAAAGGTATTTTATTAATGCTCGCTACCCGGCCATAAGCGAATTATGGACGCAAAAAAACCACGACTATCGGGCGCGGGTCTATCCGCTTTACGAAGTGTGTTTAGCACCTATTTTTAGAATAATCCCGAATAGAAAGACATATCAATATATTTGATCGAAGTTGAATTTAATTCCTTAAATTCAACTATGGAACCCTTGCGTATTTTGCAAATCAAAAATCTTACTTAATATTTCAATAATTCTTGTCGATATAGATAAAAATAAGAGATTTAAATTGACCTTAATAATAATTTATTTAATAATTATTATTAATAGAAAGTTAATAGCGCCCTAGAGAGTATGATCTCCGTAATAGTGAGTATCCAGAAATCTAGGGTTTTTTATGCGCTAAAAGATCGTAATTATGAAATCAGCTATACTTGTGGATGGTAGTTATTTTATCAAGCGATATAGAATGTTATACCCTGATTGGCAACAAAAATCAGAAAAACAAGTCGCAAGAGATTTATATGGTGGTTTACTGCGCGATCTTCGATACGTCAATCGAAAAATTATAAATAAAAGAGAGTTGTATAGAATCTTTTATTATGATTGTCCCCCCCTCGAAAAAAGGGTTGAAAATCCGGTCACTAAAAAAGGTTTTACTTTTGCCAGAACTCGCGAAGCGTTATTTAGAAAACAATTTCATCAAGAGTTGAAATGCTTGCGTAAAGTAGCCCTAAGGTTGGGACGCATAGCAGATGATGGACACTGGATTATACGTCCAGAGATAACTAAAGATTTATTAGCAAAAAAAATTACAGTAGATAATCTTACTGAAAAAGATGTAAAGTATGAAGCTAGGCAAAAAGGCGTTGATATGAAAATCGGACTTGATATCTCATCATTAGCTTATAAAAAAGCAGTTGATCAGATAATTCTTATTGCTGGGGATAGTGATTTTGTCCCTGCAGCCAAATTAGCTAGAAGAGAAGGTATAGATTTTATTCTTGATCCCATGAGAAATAATATTAATCACGATTTGCATGAACATATAGATGGCTTGATATCGCATACTTGGCCGTCATCAATAAAATAACTAAATCCTCAATTCACTGAATATCATCTTTCTATCTTGCCATTGGCAACCATAACGCACTGCATCTGCAGCATGGCAGCAACTCAACGCTGCTATAAATAATCGCTTGGGTCGATTCTGGTGTGATTAAGAGGTAAGTAAACTCCTTATGGAATGCAATAAGCTTCAAGATTCATATAATTGCCTTGGTTCACTGTTCAATATTTGATTTAGCTGTTCAATTAATGAAGAATAGATTTCATCACCCGGCCTTGCCATAAGTGTTTCAGGTAGCGTGAAAATATTTTCAGTTTCTAAAACTTCATCCACTTCACTCATATAAGTCATAAACAATATGGCTTGAATTTTAATCAATTGTTCGGCAGTTACCTTAATGCCATGATCTCGAAGGGCTCCGCCTAACCAGCCGATTTGCCCG
>CAADGS010000082.1 GCA_900696615.1 uncultured beta proteobacterium | reverse complement strand
GTTGCGCCGCTGCTATCCGTGCTGGGTGTGTGCGTGATCTGCGCAGTGGTGTTTGCAGCCAACGCCGAAACCATTCTCAGGCATGGCACCGAGCTGATTGCCGCGGTTGCGTTGTTGCATGGCGGCGGTTTTTTGATTGGCTATCAGTTTGCGCGGTTTTTGGGTTGCCAGACCCGGAGCGCCCGGACTATTTCGATTGAAGTTGGCATGCAGAATTCCGGACTGGCTATCGTGCTGGCCAAACAGGCATTTCCGATGCTTCCCTTGGCACCGGTTGCGGGAGCGGTTTCAGTGCTGATGCATTCTTTGCTCGGCAGCTCGCTGGCAGTGTTGTGGCGACTCCGGTCTCCTCGTCGCTAGTTTTTTCTCTCGCTATTCCGGTTATCGAGGCCGCGGTTTCGGCCCCATTGGATTACTTGTATTGCTCACGACCGCTTTTCTTGTCAATTTCACGGTATCTTGCTGTGTTTCACGTTTCCAGGATATCTGGATTATAAAGACTGCAAAACCCATGTCGATATGACTTCAAAGTCATATCGGGGATGGTTTCCCCAAACCGTCTGATTTAATCCATATAAGTTAGGAAATTGCCATGAGCAAGTTTGTAAACGGTGAGTTTTTGATTCAATTTGCTGCGCATATGACCTCATTAGAAAAGGTCACGTTATTACGCAAGAATGGTGCCGAATTTGTCGATGATTTTGCATCATCTCGACAAGAACCGATGCTGGCCAGGGTCAACAATCCAAAATCTCTTGAGAAAGTAATGGATAAACTGGCTAAACTGCCCGGTGTCGAGTTTGTGCAACACAATTGGGTAATATCCAATCAATTGAGCAGCGATGATCCCTTTTATACCAACGGGAATCTTTGGGGCATGTACGGCGATGCCACATCCCCTGTGAATAGTTATGGCAGTCAAGCCGCCGAAGCATGGGATAGTGGATTTACCGGCACCACAAAAACCGTCGTGGGTGTCATTGATACAGGCATCGATTACACGCATCCCGATCTCTATCTTAATATTTGGATTAATCAAAAAGAAATCAGCACTACCCTCAAATCGACGTTAACAGATGTGGATCAGGATAACGTTATCAGTTTTATCGATTTGAATCATGCGGCTAACGTGAGTTATGTCAACGATCTGAATAATAATGGCCGTATCGATGCCGGTGATTTGCTAGCGGATGCTCGCTGGGAAGGCGGGGATGATTTGGATGGCAATGGTTATATTGACGACATTGTCGGTTGGGACTTCGTTAACAACGACAACAATCCTTTTGATGATGTCGGTCACGGCACCCACGTTGCTGGCACGATTGGTGCTACAGGTGGCAATGGCACCGGTGTTTCGGGAGTGAACTGGAATATTGAGATGGTGGCGCTCAAGGCGTTGGGACCTTCTGGAGGAACTTCTTTATCGACAACAGCGGCAATCAATTACTATACCCATGCCAGTTTGGTCTCCGATACCGGCCAGAACTTCGTGGCTACCAATAATTCCTGGGGTGGAGGCGGATATTCCCAGAGCAATTATGAGGCCATTGTACGCTCAGCGCAGGCTGGTAGTTTATTTGTCGCAGCCGCTGGAAATAGTGGATTGAATACCGATAGTTATGCAAATTATCCGTCTAACATGAATACCACCGCAGCAGTGGGATTCGATGCGGTGATATCGGTAGCGGCATTAACCAGCTATGGCATGTTGGCTTCCTTTTCGAATTACGGAAAATCAACGGTTGACCTCGCGGCACCCGGACAGGGTATTTATTCAACTGTACCAGGCGGTAGCTATGCTTCCTACCAAGGCACATCGATGGCTGCACCGCATGTTACCGGCGCATTCGCATTGTATGCATCCGCGCTTCCGAATATCTCGGCGCAACAATTGCGTGAAACGTTATTGAGTACGGTGGCGCCAACCGGTGCATTGACATCGACTTCAGTAACCGGAGGGCGTCTGGATATTGGCACAATGATTGCCGGTGTGCCGCCTCCTCCGGGTGTAATCATCAACGGCGGCAACTATACCGGCACAACGGCCAACAATATCATGAATGCTGGCGCGGGAGACGATATTCTCTATGGTTTAGCCGGCAATGACATACTGAATGCTTTGGCTGGCAATGACATACTGGATGGCGGCGCGGGTAGTGACAAACTCTATGGTGGAGAGGGATCCGATATATTTGTTGTACTATTGACAGCGGATCACGCAGCAGCGGAATTTTTCGATTATGGTACCTCGGGTACCGATGAAATACGGTTTGCAGCAACCGTTAAAAGCACGCTAAAAATATTTGCGGGCGATAGCGGCATCGAGCGCGTGGTAATTGGCACCGGACTGGGAGCCAGTGCCAATACATCAGCCACGACCGCACTCAATATTAATGCTGCTGCAGCGGCAAATGCGCTGACCATCATTGGAAATGCCGGTAATAATTCGCTCACCGGTACCGCCTATGTTGATCAATTGGATGGTGGCGATGGCTCGGATGTTTATATCATCAATTCCGAAGCGCATCATTCGGCTGCGGAAATTACCGATACAGGTTCAATTGGCAATGATGTGGTTAGTTTTGCCGCCACGACACCTAGCACCCTGACATTGTATGCCGGCGACAGCGGTATTGAGCGTGTTATTACCAGCGGCACAGCAGCACTTAATATTGATGCATCGGCAGCCGGAAACAGTCTTGCGATAATTGGAAATTCCGCGTCAAACGTTATGATTGGCACGGCTTTCGCCGATACCATGAATGGCGGCAGCGGCGGGGATATTTATCTCATCAATTCGGCCACTGAGCACAATCAGGCTGAAATTGCTGACAATGGAACAAGCGGAATTGATGAGGTACGCTTTACAGCTCAAACCACTGGAACTTTAACACTGTTCGCCGGAGATACGGGGATCGAGCAAGCTGTTATTGGAACGGGCAGTGCAGTTGCAGCTAACACCAGTGGCACTACCGCTAATAACGTTGATGCTACTTTAGCGCCAAAAGGTTTAACGATCGTTGGCAATGCAGGCGCTAATACACTCAAAGGAAGCGTATTTAATGACATATTGATTGGCAATGCCGGTGAAGATTCGCTGCTAGGTGGAAGCGGATCGGATATTTATGTCTTTGAAAATTCCGCTGACCACGCTGCAGCAGAAATTTCCGACACTGGAATTACAGGCGTCGATGTCATACGCTATGCTGCTACAACCGCCGGTACACTTACGTTATTTGCCGGCAATGTCGGAATAGAACAAATCATTATTGGCACTGGTATCGGACCTGCGACGGTTTCAACAGGCACCACAGCACTAAATGTGGATGCATCGGCACTGACCGGCCCTTTACTGCTCGCTGGAAATGCCGGTGCCAATACACTTCACGCTACCGTACAAGATGATATTCTGAATGGCGGTTCGGGCATTGATAGACTTGATGGAAACGAAGGAGCGGATATCTACTTGATTGCTGCAGCAACAGAACATTCTGCTGCGGAATTTTCTGATAGCGGTACTACTGGATTTGATGAAGTGCGCTACACGGCGGCAGTTGCTGGTACTCTGACACTCTTTGCCGGAGACACCGGCATCGAGCGCATCGCAATTGGAATAGGAACTGCCGCAGCGGCTGTTTCCAATAAAACTACAGCGCTCAACGTCAATGCGGCCGAAGTCGGCAATGCGCTGGCGATTTTCGGCAATGCTGGCGCCAATATCGTAACGGGTACGAATTTCGATGACCTTATCGAAGGCAAGGGCGGAAATGATAAATTTAATGGCTTGAACGGCTCAGATATTTATTTGATAACCGTAGCGGCTGAGCATACTGTTGCGGAAATCAGCGATAGCGGTACTTCAGGAACCGATGAAGTAAGATTTGCCGCCACAGTTAACAGTACCTTAACTTTATTTGCAGGAGATACAGGTATCGAACGGATAGTCATCGGTACCGGACAAGAGGTTAATGCAATGACATCAGCCACTACAGCGCTGAATGTTAACGCCGGTCTAGTAGCTAATGCACTAACCTTGATCGGTAACGCGGGTAACAATATCATAACCGGTACTGCTCATACCGATTTGATCGATGGCGGCGAAGGATCCGATATTTATATCGTGAACTCAGCGGATCATCATATGGCTTCCGAATTCACCGATAGCGGATTGTCTGGAAGCGATGAAGTTCGTTTTGCGGCAAAAGTGGACAGTACGCTTACAGTGTATGCAGGTGATGTGGGCATAGAGCGTATCGTAATAGGTACCGGTACAGCTGCGACGGCTGTTTCTACTGCAACTGTTGCTCTCAATATCAATGCCGCTGCGGCAGTCAATGCATTAACACTGGCGGGTAATGCCGGTGTTAATACCCTGATTGGTACTGCGCAAGCCGATGTCATCGATGGCAAGATTGGTATTGATTTACTGGATGGCCGGGAAGAAGCGGATATTTACTTAATAAACACTGCCACAGAACACCCTACTGCAGAAATTAGCGATACCGGTATAAGCGGTATCGACGAAGTGCGATTTGCCGCAACTTCTGCGAGCACGTTGATTTTGTTTGCAGGTGATAGTGGCATAGAACGTGTAGTGACCGGAACGGGAACTGCGGCTAATGCGAATACTGCCGGAGCCGCTGCTGTTAACGTGAATGCCTCTGCTGTAGCGAATGGCTTGACAATTATCGGAAATAATGGCGCTAACACATTGATTGGCACTGCATTTAACGACACTTTGCATGGTAACTATGGCAACGACATTATCTCGGGGGGCGCCGGAGCGGACAAATTCGTGTTTGACTACAATCCTAATAGCACGTACAACCGAGATACCATCACCGATTTCCAAAGCGATAAAGACATACTGCAATTCAATTTAACACTGTTTACAGGTTTGGGTAGCAATCCAGGAATTCTAACTGCAGAGCAATTTTTGTCTGGTGCAGGGGCAGTGTCTGCACAGGATATAGATGATCGTTTAATCTACAATACCACTACCGGAATTTTGTATTATGATGCAGATGGAATGGGGGGTATCCCCGCCTTACAAGTTGCATTAATGGGCACAACTTTCCATCCAGATCTTAACAGCAGCGATATTCAAATGTTTTGATTTGATGTGATTGTTCTATACTAAATCTGCTAGTTCGATTCAAGCTGGGCTGGAGTGTGCATAGCACGAAAATTCTCTGGCCCAATTCATATTGTTCTCCATGTTAGAATTTCAGATGCTAGCAGTTGCGAAGGATAACATTTTGCTGCAATCTGTATAGTAAAAACTTTTCTTATAGTTTGACCATGGATTGAATATGACGCTTTATTTCATCTAATAATGGTCAACAAATTAATTTATTAATAATAAATGGCAACTATAGGTTTTATCGGACTCGGCATCATGGGTAAGCCTATGGCCGGGCACCTGATCAAGGGTGGGCACAGCTTATTTTTACAGTCACGCAGTGGCGTGCCTGCGGAGCTGGTTGCGCTGGGTGGTAAGGCATTAGCTTTGCCCAAAGAAGTGGCGCGGCACACGGATATTATTATTACCATGCTTCCCGATACGCCGGATGTGGAAAAAGTTTTGTTTGCAGAAGATGGCGTGATTGAAGGTTTGGAACCGCATGCTGATCAAGCCAAAATCATCGTGGACATGAGCTCCATCTCGCCGCTGGAAACACGTAAGTTTGCGGCACGAATCAATGCATTCGGACATGATTATGTCGATGCGCCGGTTTCCGGTGGCGATGTGGGTGCGCAGAATGCCACGCTGACTATCATGGCCGGAGCTACAACTGCCACCTTTGACAAAGTGAAACCGATTTTCGAACTATTGGGAAAAAGCGTAACGCATATCGGCGAAGTCGGTGCCGGGCAAATTTGCAAGATCGCTAATCAGATTGTTGTATCGTCAGCCATCGAAGCAGTGGCTGAGGCATTGTTATTTGCATCCAAAGCTGGTGCGAATCCAGAGAAAGTACGTCAGGCTTTGCTGGGCGGGTTTGCAGCTTCGCGAGTGCTGGAGGTGCATGGGGATCGCATGATTAAGCGGCGTTTCGAACCGGGTTTTCGCATCGAATTGCACCAAAAAGATCTGAATATTGCGTTGGCAAGCGCTGCCGAACTGGGTGTAAGTTTGCCCAATACGGCGACGGTGCGCGAATTGTTTTCGGCATGCCTCGCGCATGGCGGTGCAAAATGGGATAATTCAGCCATTATAAAAATGCTGGAAAAATTGGCTAATCACGAAATTCAAAAATATCCGGAATAATTTTATGTCTGTTCAGGAACTCGTCCATAATCTGAGATCTTTCTTACCCGCTCAGGCGGTATTGTATGAAGCCGAAGATTTAAAGCCTTATGAATGCGACGGTTTGTCGGCTTACCGGCAACTGCCGATGGTGGTGGTATTACCGGAAAACGAGGAACAGGTCGTTAAAATTTTAAAACTGTGCCATGCAGCACAAACGCCTGTGGTAGCACGTGGTGCGGGTACCGGCTTATCGGGTGGTGCATTACCGCATGCGCAAGGTGTTTTATTGTCACTGGCAAAATTGAATCAAATCATCAATATTGATCCGCTTGCGCGCATTGCACGGGTACAACCAGGTGTACGAAATTTGGCAATCAGTGAAGCCGCTGCGCCTTATGGTTTGTATTATGCGCCAGATCCTTCGTCGCAAATTGCTTGTTCGATTGGCGGCAATGTGGCAGAGAATTCAGGTGGTGTGCATTGCCTCAAATATGGCCTTACGGTACATAACATTCTCAAATTACGTATTTTGACTGTCGACGGCGAACGCCTGGAAATCGGCAGCGATGGACTAGACAGTGCCGGATACGATTTGCTGGCATTGATGACAGGCAGTGAAGGGATGCTGGGCATTGTCACGGAAATTACTGTGAAATTGATTCCAATTCCGGAAAAAGCGCAGTTGGTAATGGCGGCGTTTGACGATGTGCAGAAAGCGGGTAATGCGGTGGCAAATGTGATTGCTTCGGGTATCATTCCCGCCGGCATGGAAATGATGGATAAAATTACTATCCATGCTGTGGAAGAATTTTTACATGCCGGTTACGATCTGAATGCGGAAGCAATTTTATTGTGCGAATCCGATGGTAGCGCTGAAGAGGTTGTCACTGAAATTCAACGTATCCATGACATCATGCGGCAAAGTGGGGCAATTGCCATCAGCACTTCACGCAACGAAGCGGAGCGGCTCAAATTCTGGGCAGGGCGCAAGGCGGCATTTCCCGCGGCAGGTCGGGTTTCGCCCGACTACTACTGCATGGACGGCACTATTCCGCGTAAGCATTTGGCCGATGTGTTGCGTGGCATAGAGCAACTTTCACAGGAATATGGCTTGCGTTGCATGAATGTGTTTCATGCCGGCGACGGCAATCTTCATCCTCTCATTTTGTATGACGCCAACCAGCCGGGTGAATTGGAAAGAACCGAAGAATTTGGCGGCAAAATATTGCAGATGTGCATCGATGTCGGTGGTACGATTACCGGAGAACATGGCGTTGGGATGGAAAAAATCAATCAAATGTGTTCACAATTCAGAACCGGTGAATTGGAAATATTTCATGCGGTCAAAGCGGCATTTGATCCGGCGGGATTGCTCAATCCTGGAAAAGCCGTGCCTACCTTGCATCGTTGCGCGGAATTAGGAGCGATGCATGTACATCGGGGTGAGGAGAAATTCGCCGAATTGCCGCGTTTCTAAATATCATGCAAGCTATCATTGATGAATATATCGCAGCCATTCACCAGGCGGCTGAAACTAAAACTCCCTTGCAGATAAGTGGTGGCGGTACTAAGCATTTTTACGGCAATACAGTAACTAAACAAGACATTTCGTTACTGGAGATGAATAATTACCACGGCATTGTTGATTATGAGCCGACAGAACTGGTCATTACAGCGCGCGCCGGTACCCGGTTGACGGATCTGGAAGCTATGCTTGCCCAGCACGGTCAAATGCTGGCATTTGAACCTCCCCATTTTGGTGAACAGGCAACGCTGGGAGGATGTGTGGCAAGTGGCTTGTCTGGGCCACGACGTGCTAGTGCCGGTTCGGTGCGCGATTATGTGCTGGGTGTGCGCATGCTGGATGGACAAGGCAAGTATTTAAGTTTTGGCGGACAGGTCATGAAAAATGTTGCGGGCTACGACATTTCCAGGCTAATGACGGGCTCGATGGGAACGCTAGGTGTGTTGCTTGAAGTTTCGCTAAAGGTTTTACCCAGACCGGCAACTGAAATGACGCTGCGCATGTCATTAAATGAAGCGGCAGCAATCGAGAAAATGAATCAATGGGCTGGAAAACCATTGCCAATTTCTGCAACGTGTTATACCGCAGGTGAGCTTTTTTTAAGACTCTCGGGCGCGGAGTCCGCAGTGCGTGCAGCGCAATTGAAATTGGGCGGCGAAACACTGAATGACGGTGAAGTTTTTTGGCACACAATACGTGAGCACGCGCATGCTTTTTTTCAGTCAGACAAACCGCTGTGGCGCTTATCCATTCGATCCACTGCAGTTCCCATACCATTGCCTGGCAAGCAACTAATCGAATGGCATGGCGGTTTACGGTGGATACATTCTGTCGATGAAGAAACAAAAATCCTACGCGAAGCTGCAGAAAAAGCAGGAGGCCATGCCACATTGTTTCGTAATAATGGCCCGCGTATTGGTGTATTTCATCCGCTTCCTCCCGCCATGATGAAGATTCACCGCTTGTTAAAAGAAAAATTTGATCCGCTGGGAATTTTCAATCCCGGCCGGCTTTACCCTGTGATTTAAATGCAAACCAAACTCGTAGACTTTATAAAAAATTCTCCACAAGGACAGGAAGCGGATGCCATTTTGCGTAGTTGCGTGCATTGCGGTTTTTGTCTGGCAACTTGCCCGACTTATCAGATTCTCGGTGACGAGCTGGATAGCCCGCGCGGTCGCATTTACCTGATGAAACAAATGTTGGAAGGGCAACCCATTACGCAAAAAACCCAATTGCATCTCGATCGCTGCCTGACTTGCCGCGCCTGCGAAACGACTTGCCCTTCGGGAGTACGCTATGGCGCATTGGTGGATATTAGCCGCGGCATCGTCGAAAAGCGGGTAAAACGCAATATCGGTACCGATATTGTGCGCTATGCGTTGCGCAAAATTTTACCCAATCCATTATTGTTTAACCCGTTATTTAAAGTCGGACAGGTAGTACGTGCGGTTTTACCGGAAAAATTGAAAAGAAAAATTCCGCCCAAACTCGGCTCCGCTAAAACATGGCCTACGGAACGGCATATACGCAAAATGCTTGTGCTAGATGGCTGCGTGCAACCGGTCATGGCGCCTAATATCAACGTTGCTACCGCACGCGTGTTGAATAATTTGGGCATATCGCTAATCACGGCTGCAAATACCGGGTGTTGTGGGGCGGTTACCTTTCACTTAAATGCACAACAGGAAGGACTGGATTACATGCGCCGCAACATCGATGCGTGGTGGCCATTGGTTGCGCAAAACGAAGTTGAGGCGATAGTGGTGACAGCCAGTGGTTGCGGCGTAACCGTGAAAGACTATGGGCATCTACTTCAACATGATCCAATCTATGCGAAAAAAGCAGCCGATGTTTCTGCAATTGCTAAAGATATCAGTGAAATAATTCATGTTGAATTAGAAAATATTAAGTTATTGTTGGATAAGGACGAGGGTATTGAACGTAAAATGAAATTGTCTTTTCATTCGCCTTGTACTTTGCAGCATGGTATGAAAATTCGGGATATTGTGGAAGATATTCTGATTGATATTGGTTTTGATCTGACCCCTGTTCCTAATAGTCATTTATGCTGCGGTTCAGCCGGCACCTATTCGATCTTGCAACCTGAGTTGTCACAGCAATTACTGAAAAATAAAGTAGTCGCTTTAGAATCAGGCAAGCCGGAACTGATTGCTACCGCTAATATTGGATGCTTGGTGCATTTGCAAAGTGGTACGACACTACCTGTGAAACATTGGATTGAATTATTGGATGAGTGTTTATCCAATCCATAAAATACGCGATTCTTAACCAACCATTTGAAATAAATGGTTTTCTACGAATAGAATTAAAAACTTGCTTGAATGATCGCTTAAGTTCGTTATATACTGCCGGTTCGCCAGTATTAAAATATTTTAGAACTTTATAAGGAAAATTACGTAATGAAATATACTCTTCTAGCTGCATTCTTAGTAGCATTGTCATTATCTGCATGTGGTGGCAAACCTAGTCAAGCACTTCCTGAAACGGAAAGAGAAAATTATGAAAGAATCATGCGCGGCGAAGAAATCGAATGCCAACATGGTATTGATGCTAATGGCAATTGCTTGAAAGAAGGCGCTGATCCGCGTCCATATGGTGGAACCAGCAAGCCAGGACACTAAGAACTAGCTAGCAACAAATAAAAAAACCGCCGTACAGGCGGTTTTTTTATTTGTATCATCAATCAATAACAAACAAATCGTTATACTTGATTTTATTTCAGTTGCTCATGCAACAACTTAAGAATACGGTTGGCCGTTGCTGAATTAACGGCTGTGCCATCATCATTGAGAAGGCTGATCTTACTGGTATTCGCACCGGTATTGTTGACTTGTATGCGGTATTTTGCTGCCTTCGCACTATCCTTGTCATTGTCATCGCGCCAGAACATTATCCCCGACAGCAACCCTTTGTCATCGCCGGTCTTTTTCGCATCTTTATCAGGATTGAGATAACGCACGTAATAAATACCTTCGACACGATTTCGATCTTCAACGGTGAAACCGATACGATCGAGTGCTAATCCGACACGCCGCCATGAACGATCAAATGCTTCGTTAATAATTAGCGTTCCTGCATCGTTATCAATATAAGCACGTTCCTGAGCCACGCTCCGGCTCGTTGTCAGCTCCAGCTTGGCCTTTTCTTCTGCAACGCCAAAACGCATCATCAAACGTGACAGCATTTCAGCTTCAAGATCCGGATCCGCTGGCCGGGGTTGCCAGATAGTGCGATTCAGATTACCGCCTTCCAACACCTCGTTCATACCGCGATGGCTGATATAAATTTCGGTATTTCCTGTTTCATTGCGTTCCAGACGGGTGCGGAATTTATCGCGTTCGGCTGTAGAATACAAGCTGTCCAAAAAGGTTGAGAGGATGGTACGTAGAGGATCTTGTGGAATCTTGGCGCGATTTTCAGCCCAATCGGTTTCCATAATGCCGGTTTCTGGAGACTCGATTTTGATCAGGAAACCCAGCTCTTGCCAGAATTCCTTCACAACAGGCCACACAGCCTCAGGGGATTGAGGTACAACCAACCAGCGTTGGGTACCGGCACGTTCGATATGAACATTCTGAAATGAAGAAGGCACCACCGCAGTGGTGCCTGCCTTTAATTGTCCGCCGCGATCATTGCTATAACTGGAAAATGTAGCGCTGCCTGGCGAATCGGCTTCAGGAATGGTGTATCGTTCATCGACTGCTGGTATAACGAGGTCTGGTGGAATCTCTAGCGGCGGTAATTTCCCGGCGGATTTATAATCAACTGTTTTGGTTTCAGGAAACAATGAGAACGTTTTGCAGCTCGTATTCATCAATGACAGCACAATTGCCAGTGACGGCACAGCTACTTTCCGCCAATTCGATGTTAGCATCTTACTCCTTCGCAACAGGGATATCGGCCAATCGCATTGCCTCCCGAATGAGCTGGTGATAATGAGTGGATAATGGGGTAAGCGGAAGACGAATTCCGGTTTCAATTAGACCCATTTGTGCAACAGCCCACTTCACGGGGATCGGATTAGCTTCTATAAACAAATCGATATGCAAGCGCAGCAACTTATTATTTAGTGTCCGCGCAGTATTGACATTACCGGACGCTGCAGCTACGCACATGTCGTGCATGATTTTCGGTGCTACATTGGCTGTGACTGAAATAACACCATACGCGCCAAGCAACAGCAACGCTAATGCACTGGCATCATCTCCGCTATAAACGCTGAACCCGGATGGTGCGCGCGACAAAAGATCACAACCTCGCCCGATATCACCGGTGGCATCCTTTATGCCAACGATGTTGGGAATATGTGCAAGGCGTAACGCAGTATCGTTCTGAATATCCGCAACGGTCCTTCCGGGAACGTTATATAAAATATGAGGAATTTCAACCGCTTCAGCAATAGCTTTAAAGTGTTGATACAAGCCTTCCTGCGTCGGCTTGTTGTAATAAGGTGCGACCGATAAGCAGGCATCCACACCGGCATTTTTAGCATAGATCGATAAATCAATGGCTTCACGAGTTGAATTGGCACCCGTGCCAGCAATTACCGGTACTCGACCAGCTACATGATCAACCGCCGTTTTCATCAGCAGGTGATGCTCGTCAAAATCTACTGTTGGAGACTCTCCAGTGGTACCGACCACCACAATGCCATCGCTACCCTGTGCAATATGAAAATCAAGCAAAGCACGGAATTTTTCCAGGTCTAATTCGCCATCTTCAAGCATCGGTGTAACGATAGCAACCAGACTACCTTTAAACATAACAAACTATCCAGTAAAAAATTACATTTTACCCGAATCTGATTGAGACGCTATGTTTTAATCAGCCCATCTCAAAATCTCCTAAGTGTCTGCCAAATTTCTAGTCGTTCATTTTGTAAAAATTCATTTTTTCATCGGAATAATCAATTTTAATGGTATCTTTTGCGACAAATTTACCTTCCAATATTTCTTTGGCTAACGGGTTCTCAATTTGAGCCTGGATTGCGCGCTTAAGCGGCCGTGCGCCAAATACAGGATCAAATCCAGCCTGTGACAGCGCAGCGAGTGCGGCGTCGCTGATTTCAAGCCGCATATCCAATTTGGCCAGTCGCGTTTTCAAATAATTGAGCTGTATTTTTGCGATGGATTGGATATGTTTTGCATCCAATGCGTGAAAAACCACTACTTCATCAATACGGTTAATAAATTCAGGACGAAAATGCGTTTTGACTTCACCCATGACCGCCTGTTTAATCGTTTCATACTGACTACCCGACATTTCCTGGATCATTTGCGATCCTAGATTGGAAGTCATAACAATAACGGTATTCTTGAAATCAACTGTGCGCCCTTGGCCGTCGGTCATGCGGCCGTCATCTAGTACTTGCAGCAGTACATTGAATACGTCCGGATGGGCTTTTTCCACCTCATCCAGCAAAATGACAGCATAGGGTTTTCTGCGTACCAGTTCGGTTAAATAACCGCCTTCTTCGTACCCGACATAGCCGGGCGGCGCGCCGATCAGACGCGCTACCGAATGCTTTTCCATGAATTCAGACATATCCACACGAATGAGATGATCTTCCGAATCAAACAAAAAGCCCGCTAGTGCCTTGCATAATTCAGTTTTTCCCACGCCGGTTGGTCCAAGAAACAGAAATGATCCATAAGGCCGATTCGGGTCAGCCAGACCTGCGCGTGAGCGCCGGATGGCATCGGAGACCAGCCGGACGGCTTCATCCTGACCGACTACCCGGTCATGTAGCTTTTGTTCCATTAATAGTAATTTTTCGCGCTCTCCTTGCATCATTTTAGAAACAGGAATACCTGTCGCACGCGACACCACTTCGGCTATTTCCTCGGCACCGACTTGGGTGCGCAATAACTTGGGGGTAGATTCTCTCGGTTCAGTTTCGCCGGTTTTTTTCTGATCACTGAGTTGGGATTGCAATTGCGCTTCCAATTGTGGAAGACGGCCATACTGCAATTCGGATACTTTTTGCCAATCGCCTTTGCGCGTGGCCGTATCGATTTCCATCTTAATTCTTTCCATTTCTTCTTTAATTTGCTGAGAACCCTGTACTTGGAATTTTTCCGTTTTCCAAATTTCGGCTAAGTCAGCGTATTCGCGCTCTTTTTGCTTTATTTCCTGTTCGAGTAATTGCAGTCGTTTTTGCGAAGCTTCATCTTTTTCCTTTTTAATGGCTTCGCGTTCAATTTTAAGTTGAATTAGGCGCCGATCGAGCTTGTCTAGCGCTTCCGGCTTGGAATCAATTTCCATGCGAATGCGTGCAGCGGCCTCATCAATCAGATCAATTGCTTTATCAGGCAGAAAACGATCGGTAATATAGCGGTTGGATAATTCCGCAGCAGCAACGATAGCGGGATCCGTAATATCAACCCCATGATGAACTTCGTATTTCTCTTGCAGGCCGCGCAATATGGCGATAGTTGCCTCTACGGTGGGTTCTTCAACCAGTACTTTCTGGAAACGACGTTCCAGCGCCGCATCCTTTTCAATATATTTGCGATATTCATCTAATGTTGTAGCGCCAACACAGTGTAATTCACCTCGCGCCAGTGCCGGTTTCAGCATATTTCCCGCATCCATTGCGCCTTCCGCTTTGCCCGCTCCTACCATGGTATGCAATTCGTCAATGAATACAATGGTTTTTCCTTCATCCTGTGCGAGTTCTTTGAGCACCGATTTGAGACGCTCCTCGAATTCACCTCGGTATTTGGCCCCAGCCAATAATGCGGCCATATCCAGTACGAGAACGCGTTTATCTTTTAGGCTTTCAGGTACTTCACCGTTGACAATACGTTGCGCCAAACCTTCAACAATTGCGGTTTTGCCGACGCCTGGCTCACCAATCAGAACGGGATTGTTTTTGGTGCGCCGCTGCAACACCTGAATGGCGCGACGAATTTCGTCATCGCGGCCAATGACGGGATCAAGCTTACCTTGCCGGGCACGTTCCGTTAGATCCAATGTGTATTTTTTCAAGGCCTCACGGCTGCTTTCTGCTTCGGCGCTGGTAACTTGTTCGCCACCTCTCACCGCATTGATGGCTTTTTCCATCGCTGTATAACTGGCACCATATTGTTTCAATAATGCACCGATCTCTCCCTTATCCTGCAGCACTGCAAGAAGAAACATTTCTGAAGCGATGAATTGATCATTGCGTTTTTGCGCTTCCTTATCCGCCAAATTGAGAAGATTATTCAGCGTGCGGGAAATTGTAATTTCTCCTCCTGAATTATCGACTTTAGGTAATCGGTTAATACTTTGCTTAAGATTCTCAATTAAGGGAGCAACATTGACCCCGGATCGCTGCAACAATGACTGCGTACTGCCGTCTTCTTGCTGCAATAGCGCAAGCAGTAAATGTTGAGGCTCGATGGTTGGATTATCTTGGCCGACAGCAATACTTTGCGCATCAGCAATGGCTTGTTGAAATTTAGTGGTTAATTTGTCAAAGCGCATGAAATTCTCCCTCGTTAAATTGTTGATTCTTACGTGGGGGAAGTGAGGTCAAATTTCAAGAGCGAACTATTTTGCGATCCGAAGAGCGTGAATTTTTTTGGGGAGTGGTTGCTTCAAAAGAATTTCGATGTCGGAAACAGGTACTGGTTTACTAAAATAGTAACCCTGGTAGTGATCACATTTTTGGGCGACCAATAAGTCGAGCTGCTCTTCTGTTTCGATACCTTCCGCAATGACCTCAATTTCAAGGCTGTGCGCCATGGCAATAATGGCGGCAACAATAGTACGATCGTTCTTGTCAGTGACGATATCGCGTACAAATGATCGATCGATTTTAAGCGTGTGAATTGGAAAACGTTTTAGATAACTAAGGCTGGAATAACCGGTGCCAAAATCATCGATGGATATACGCATTCCCATTTCGCTCAAGTGCTTGAGCGTCATAACGACTTTATCAATATTGTCGATGAGCATGCTTTCCGTAATCTCGAGACTGATGTATCGTGCATCTACCCCTGTTTCATTAAGTATACGGGCAATATTCTTGGTTAATTCCTTATCCCGGAATTGGCGCGCCGACAGATTAATGGCGACCTTCGGCGCATCGTATCCTTGCTGCTGCCATGTTTTAATTTGCACACAAACCGTTTTGATCACCCACTCGCCGATTGGAATGATCAAGCCGGTTTCTTCCGCTAGGCTGATAAACTTGTCCGGGGTTATCAATTTATGTTCCGGATGTCGCCAGCGAAGCAAAGCTTCTACACCATGCAACCGATTTTCGGGCATATCCATCACAGGTTGATAATATAAAACCAATTCGTCGCGTTCCAATGCATGACGTAAATCAAGGCCCAAGGTGTGCCGTTCGTGCGCAGATTTGTTGAGCTCATCGGTGAAAAACTGGTAATTATTGCGGCCATTTTCTTTTGCGTAATACATGGCGACATCGCTATTCTTTAATAACGTATCCGCACTGGTTCCATCGTCGGGAAATACCGCGATCCCAATGCTGCCCGCGATATGTAGCTTATTTTTGTGGATTTGATAAGGTTGTGTAATCGAATCCAGAATCTTTTGTGCGACTTTGGCAGCATCCAATGATTCCGCGATAGAGTTCAATACAATAATAAACTCGTCTCCTCCCTGGCGCGCAACGGTATCTTCACTACGCACGCAAGTCAGCAAGCGTTCTGCCACCGCTTTGAGCAGAAGATCGCCAATATCGTGACCGAGTGAATCATTGATCGTTTTGAAATGATCCAGATCGATAAAAAGTACCGCCATTTGCCTTTGATGACGAGTATCATGCACAAGCGCCTGCTCAATGCGATCCTGCAATAACAGCCGGTTGGGTAATCCCGTCAAAGCGTCATGTGTGGCCATTTTGATGATCCGTTGCTCGGCTTCTCTATGTTCGTACCAACGCCCAATGTCGTGGGCAACGGTATCGATAAGATTCTGCTCGTAGGGCAATCTAAAAGCGGCATCTTGGGGATAGCAAACTTTCAAATAACCGCATACTTCCCCATTCGATAGAATTCGCGCTGTTAATTGATTATGAAGATCTTCTTGATACTTTTCTGTTGCAATCCGTTTATTTCCCAATTCGATCAGTGCGGCTGCCCTATCTGGAAAATACAGGGCAGCGAGAAGCGACTCCAGAATGTTAAGGCAGATTTTTTCAGTGCTGAGATTCTGTGCCATGCAAGTTCTGATAATTTGCATGCAATGACTTTCTCTTAGTTGCTCGTTCAGGCCGGAGTCCTTTTGTTTGCGTGCCGTGATATCAACGCTTATTGAGAGATAGCCTTTGATTTCTCCATAACTGTTTACCAAAGGAATGATTGCGGAATCGACCCAATAGGGTATTCCGGATTTACTGCGATTACAGATTTCCTGGCGCCAGATTTCTCCCTTGTCGACGGTTGCCAACATATCCGTGTGAAATAATTCTGAATGATACCGTGCAATCAATAAACGGTGATCCTGACCGATCAATTCTTGCTGGCTATAACCGCTAATTTCACATAATTTATCATTGACCTGGACGATTTTTCCGCCGCGCTCAGCGATACAAATTAGTGCAAGTTTGCCGATTGTTTCGATGTAAGAAGATAGTTCTAAAGAAATTTTCTCAGCGCCATTGTTATCTTTATCATTTTGTTTTTTTTTCAGTATATGACCGAATTGGATAAGGGGATGTTTACGCGGCAATACAATCCAAAGTAATGTTACCAAGCCAGCAAACACCAGCAAAACCAAATAAAATAAAATTGCTCCGGCCTGATGCAGCGACAGGTCATGCAGCTCTGCCTCATCTATTTTGAGGACGCTGCCTAAACCATAAGCAACCGGCGAATAGGCAGCGGCAACGTTGACTTGCCGGGAATCCTGCGTAAATTGCATGCCGTTTTGACCTATGAGTGCAAAATGTATAGGCAACGGTTTGCCATTGACGATGCTTGGCATACGTTTAAACTGATTGCCATTTTGATCGCGCATGACGCAATCAATTGCCAAAACATCCCCATGGACAGGCGCGCAGAGTTGCAACACACTCGAAGTGCCAATCAGTGTTGCTTCAGAAAATAGCCTGCTGAGCAGAGGCATCGGTTGCTCAGCGATAATGTGACCAATGAATTTGTTGTCGTCGGTGCGAATCGCCAATGAGTTGCGCAGAACAAATTGCCGGTTCCATAATAATTCGCTGCGATTTTCCAAACCTGTTTCAAGGGTCAAAAGAAAATCGGGGTGCGTGGATTTATCACCTGATTCGACGATCAAATTACCTTCAGCGTCATACACGCTGATACTTGATAAGTTGTTTTCCAGCATTTTTTCTGAAAATTGCACCAAGTGCACGAGACTTCGCTCGCGAAATTGATCCGAATGGACAACTTCCAAATCGTGGGCTGGAAAAATGGGTATGACTAATAGCTCAGCATTTGAAATAGCATGTGTTAACTGATTTTCTATTAGCTTCGCGGTATTGCTCAATGTCACGCTGATACTGGAAGTGATCGTGGCTTCCGTTTGGTCATGGATACTTTTATATACGCCAAAGCCAGTCGACAAAATGATCATACTCAATGCAAAAGCGTTGAGTATGATCATTTTGCGATCATGATGACCGATTAAGAGACGAAGCATTTTGTATGGTATTGTTAAAAAATTATATTAAGTTGTGCAAATAGTGAAAATTATCCAAAGAGCGACAACCTATTATCGGTAAACTGCTTTTGTGGCTAAACTGAGATTAAGCGCTTTTTTCTCCCCTTATCTGCAATATGCTGTTGACAGTACAGCGCTCGATCAATGCAAATCGATGGTGATAGGCTTAAAATGAGGTTTAAGAGATTGAAAAAGAAATCATCGGAAAATGATGCGCAAAGTCGGTTTTACGGAAATTCATGTTGTTTTTTTATCACTTCGGGATAGGGATACATAATATTCAATGCGACACTTTTACCTGCGGTCTCAACAATGCGCACATGCTCGCGTTTGAATTGCCTGGCGTGATGCAAGCCGCATGAATGCGCGATCATGTTAATCTCCTTGTTAACGTTTCTGGCGTAATTAGCCACGCGCAGATATTTCTCTTCAACCACCAATCCCCTCTGCAAGCGTTCATCGTGCGTCGTCACGCCGGTAGGGCAGGTATTGAGATGGCAACGCATCGCTTGAATGCAGCCGAGCGAAAACATGAAACCTCGGGCGGTATTGACAAAATCGGCACCGGCGCAAAGCGCCCATGCGCCTTCTGCGGAAGTTACTAATTTTCCGGCAGCCACGACATAAATACGGTTTTTCAAACCGGATTGAATCAGCGCATCCACTACGCGCGGCAGCGCTTCGGCGATGGGTAGGCTGACGTGATCAACCAATGTTTGCGGTGCCGCGCCGCTGCCGCCTTCGCCGCCGTCTATCGTAAGAAAATCCGGTGCGTAGTCCAAGCCGCGCCGATTGATGCTGTCGCACAGCTCATTGATAAAATTCCATCCCCCGATGGCCGTTTTGATACCGACTGGGCGTCCGGTCAATTCTCGGATGTAATGGATTTTATCGAGCAGCTCGTCAATGTTGTTGATATCCTTGTGGCGATTAGGACTAATTGAATTTTGATTGACAGGAATACCACGGATTGCAGCAATTTCCTCGTGCACTTTATTGGCAGGAAGCAACCCGCCTTTGCCTGGCTTTGCGCCCTGGGACAGCTTGATTTCAAATGCCTTGACTACCTTGCTCAATGCTTTAGCGCGCTGCGGCGAGAAATTGCCCTGTTCATCGCGAATACCGTATTTAGCAGTACCGATCTGCATGATCAGGTCGCAACCGCCTTCCAAATGATACGGCGATAGGCCGCCTTCGCCGGTATTGAGCCAGCAACCCGCTTGTGCCGCGCCCAGCGATAATGCGCGCACTGCCGGTTTTGAAATGGCGCCATAACTCATGGCGCTGATATTGATGATCGATTTGGCCTCGAACGGTTGTTCGCAGTAACCTTCTCCGATATGCAGCGACGGCGTAGGCAGCTGGTCTTCCTCTTGAATCGGAAAAGCGGCATTGACAAAAATGATTGAACCCGGCTGGCGGAGATCGTTGGTGGAACCAAAGCCGACCAAGCTACCTTTGTTCTTGGCATTTTTGTAAATCCACGCACGTGTCGCACGATTGAACGGCATTTCGTCACGATCACTGGCGAAAAAATATTGGCGGAAATACTTACCCTGTATTTCGAAAAAATAACGCAAACGACCTATAACCGGATAATTGCGCAGAATCGAATGTTTTTTCTGCGTCACGTCCTGAATGAACCAGACCACGATCAAGCCCACAGCGGCCACACCCAGCATCGTGGCAATACTATAAAAAATTAGATCAAATGCGCCGGACATATTTTCACCTTGTTCCGTTAGTCAATCGCTATACTATCCATTCGTTTAATGTAAGTGTACAACCAGCTTGCACTATAATGCATGGCTTCATAGTCGGTTAACGTAAACAAAGTAGAAAAAGTGCAAGATTTACACGATGAGATTCGCGATAACGTAAAACGCGCGTTACAGGAAGATATTGGCAGCGGCGATCTGACGGCATCGCTAATCCCCGGCGGCAAAACGCTGAGTGCTGCGGTGATCAGCCGGGAAGAAGCGGTATTGTGCGGCACGCAATGGTTTGAAGCCTGTTTTTTAACCTTGGCGCCTGGAACGATCGTCGACTGGCTTGCCAAAGATGGTGACCGGGTGCAGCCAGGACAGAAGCTATGCGAAATTCAAGGGCCGGCACGCGCATTGCTCACCGCAGAACGCTCCGCGCTCAATTTTCTGCAGTTGTTATCCGCAGTGGCAACGCAAACCAGGCATTTTGCCGATGCCGTTGCAGGCACGAAAGCTGCCATAGTCGATACGCGTAAGACATTGCCTGGTTTACGCCTTGCGCAAAAATACGCTGTTACTTGCGGCGGTGGCGTCAATCACCGCGTAGGATTGTTTGACGGCATTTTAATCAAGGAAAATCACATCATTGCGGCGGGCGGCATCCAGCCAGCTCTGAATCAAGCCCGAAAAATCGCCCCACCTGGTGTTTTCATCCAAATCGAAGTGGAATCGCAGCAGGAATTGGTTGAAGCCCTGCTCATCGGCGCTCATATGTTACTATTGGATAATTTTAATTTGGATCAATTACGCAATGCCGTTACGCTGACTCGCCGGCAAGCAGGTGAACAAGTGATCCTGGAAGCATCCGGCAACATCACACTGGAAAACGTGCGCCAGGTAGCCGAAACGGGCGTTGACCGGATTTCGATTGGCAGCTTGACCAAGAATATTCAGGCGGTAGACTTGTCGATGCGGTTTAGGTGAGCACGTTTAGGTCGATAAGCATTAGGTCGAACCCAAATAAGGCTGGAAAATAACTTTGAGTTCTTTCTGTTCATTTGCAAACCAATCAACTATTGCATCTAAGTTTTCCTCGGCAGTTTGGTAATTCCAATCTTCGGGATTATTTCGACCCTGATTTAAGCGATCTAATAATCTTTGCATTTGCCATGCTTTGTTCTGAAATACTTTAATTTTGCTTTCAACATCCGGCATAGCCAGAGGGCCTTGACGCGTAATCTCCCATTTGAAATTTTCGATTCGGTTTGCTAAGTCCCTAGTTCCTTTAACTGCACCCAGGCTCAAATTTGTTCGATATGTAACGCAATAATCGGCAAAATCAAGCATTGAGCGAAAGACATTAAGACGAGGTGGTCTGAGATTGTTGCGATCAGCAAGTACACTCGCTTTCCGTGCATAATAAGCGGAAATAATAGCGACCAATAAAGCAGCACCAGCTAGCAGATCACTGAAATACTCTTGAAGAAAGCCTGACATTTCTCTTAGCTTATTTACTCTCCATCGTACTAATAAACGCATTCGCTTCGTTGATCGATTTCTCCATCGAAGCGATCAGCGCCGACACGTCGGATTTGATAGTGCTTAATTCGCCTTTCAGCGAAGCGATGGCACGGGCGTTGAGGTTGTGTTTGAGGAACATGACTTGATCGCGAAATACCGTGAGAATCGGTTCGATCTTGGCTTCGGCTTGTTTCATCGAAGCAATCAACTGGCGGTAGTGCGCTTGCGTGCTATCGAGTTTTTTTTGACTGCTTTGTTTCATCGATGCGTTGCTGTATTGCGTAATTTCCTGCTTCCACTCGTTAAATAACGCTTCGGATACGCTTTCGATGTCGGCAATGCGGCTTCTGACTTCTTCGGCTTTGCCGGCACTCGCCTCATAGGCGTCATTGAGCCGTTTATAGGTATCTTCCAGGTCGCCACCGCTGAAATTGGTGGCGGCGGTGAATTGTTCCAGCGCGGATTTGAATTGTTCTTTGGTTTCTTCCTGCGTGTCGCGCGCTTTTTCGACGCGGTAAACCATCACGTCGCGCTTCGGAATACCGACTTTTTCCAGACCTTCCAAATACATCGTAGCGCAGGCTGTCAGCGCCAAAGCGATGGGAAGTACGAATAAACGCGTCAAATAATTCATCAATATGTCTCCATTGAAAGTTCTATCAAAAAAATGCCAAAGCTGTTTGTCCGTTAAAACCGGAGCATTTGCCGTTCCATGGATAGCGAAAAAACAGCATGTTTAATCGATGAAAATTTCTCACTAAACTGAGAATCGCAAATAAAGATTGCCGTAAGTTTTACAGATTGAAAGTAAATTTAAAACTATTCGTTTACCTGAAAAACTTCGATTCTATGATTGCGGTTCTTCAATCTGGTATTCATGCGGCGCCCAATAACGGCCCCTAAGTTCTGTGCCGCCTTTAAATTCCTTAAAATAGCTTTGCCAAAAACGCGCCGCCGTCCAAATCGCTTCCGGGCAGGAAACACGCGATTCAAGCCCTGGCGTGATATCCAGATTGGCGGCGGCAAAAACAGTTTCTAGCATGCACGCGGAAGGCAAGCCATAATTTTCAAACAATGGATTCGCCGTATTGCCCGCGCCCCAGACAAAAGCCAGCCAGCGTACCACATGCTCAAGCGCATCCAAAGTCGAGCGCGATTTGCGGAATTTCTCGATATAGGCTAGCACGCTGGATTGCGCCACTGGCAATGCAACCAATGCAATATTCGGATAGCGGCCCGGATCGTCAAAATCTTGTAACGGCCTAATGATCACGCCATTATTACGCGGCGGAAACTTGGGCCCTTCAGGTTGAATCAAGGGCACATGAATGACTTCCGGCTGCGCAAGCCGATTTGCGTCTTGATGTGCAAGCAGCATCACTTCCGACCAGAAGGAAGGCAGCATATCCTCACGCAAATGCGATTGCGCGACGCGGAGCCGGAATGCCATCGTATCGGATCCGCCCAATAACAGAATAAAACTATTTTTCTTGCCATCTACGCCTATTTCGCGCATCACACGCTCACACCACGCACCATTACCTTCGTCTTTTAAGCGCTTAAGCTTGCTCACATTAGAATTCGGGGATTTATCTTTGGATCGGATTTGCCGCAACATGCATAACTCCTTATTAAACGGATAGCAATCGATAACTCTCGGTTGTTCTGGATTTGGCGATGGATTTATCTTTGTGAATTGCGAAGTAGCTAACTTGGAATTCGATACCAGAACCGGTTTGTGAAAACGATAGTATGGCCACTTGATCACCGGGCTGTTCAAATTCATTCTTTAAAGCAAAACGGCGATTAGTGCCAAATCGATCGGGCGCTTTGAGAGGTTTGCTGTGACGCGGCCACATGTCGTTGTTTCCAAAAATACTCTTGATGCTATTGAGCGACTCTTTTACTGAATCCAATAACGGAAAACGAAATAACGTGGCAGGAGAAGAAATAACCTCGTACAGCAGCGTACGCTGGGTACGCAAATCCCGTCCGCTGACAACACGTCCCCAATGCACGTCGCCAGTCAAATAGAGCACCGCGATGCCGACATCGGCCAGGCGCTGCAACTGTTCATAGATAACATCGATTTGTGCGTAGTTACTCATTTCAGCATCCACTTCGCGTCCTGTATGTTCACTTGGTCGATCAATAAATAACGCTTGGCCAGAACTCAGCACCCCGACCGCCGGTTGACAATCCGCTTTTGCAGCAATCAAATCATCCGCCCACTGCTTGATTGCAGCCACAGAGGCATCGCTGCGCATCAGGCGCTGAAATGATTCATCCCGGTCATAGCGCATATCGACAAACAGCATTTTTAGCGGCTGAATATCGATGCGCAGTACTCCAGAAGGACCCATACCATCCTGATAGTCGTTATAGAGCGCTCGCGCTGAAGTTTTCCAGAGCTCGCGAGTGTCTTTATTCCAGGTATTGGGAAGCTGTTTTTGCGGAAATGGAAAGTTATTCCAAAATTCATGATCATCCGATATGCAAATTACCGGTGCGCGATCGAGTAGCGGCTGAAGACCTGGAATGCTTAGTGATGCCGACAACCAATTGCGCCGGTATTTTTCACCTAAGCGCTGCGAAATCTGCGGATCGGTCTCCGGTAAATCTTCAAATGAAGGAAGATCCAGGTAGACTTGGTCGCCTGCCATGACTGTCAAGTGCGGTTTGATTTTGATTTGTGAAGCAATTGTTCCCAGCAAACCGTCCTTGTCTTCAGGCTGATAGTAACAGGAACAAAGCAATAGGTTGAAACTTCCGTTGAGTTTCTGCGGTACGGCGTCCGGCAAGCTTCGCGTCAGTAATTCATAATGCACGCTTCCAGCTTTAATTTCGATGCGGTGCAGGGTAGCCTGTTGCAGCGCAGCAAAGCGGAAAATGCCGCGATGATTAAGCGGCTTACCATTTACATCTGATATTTTGTCATGTAGCGGTGAAATAACTACCGGTTCAAGCGGCAAAGCATCGATTTCGTTGATACGAAAACTTATCGCGGGCGGATCAGCGATATCAAATATGCCCACCCACAACTGAATGACATTTGGTTTTGCAGCTTGAACGTAAGCAGAAAGAATCATGACAAATTAACCATTGCGTTCAGGTTAGATGCTTTATGAAAGATATGCACATTATTGTAATTATTATTCTGACTGTCCAGGTTTTTGTATACCTGGAAACGACAGCTTGCGAGCTCGTTTTCATATGAATAGCGTAAACGACGGCCTATCGAATAAGCGCTACCGTTAGATTTTAGTAAGCGTGCAGCGCGTAGAAATGCAAACCTTTTTCACGTATAATCCGAACAATCACTAGCCAAGGTAGGACGATAAATTTGCTTTGGTTCTTTTTCCCAGATCTTGCCAGTTTCCAAGGAGTTTTTTGTGTCACAACGCTCGCACGCCATCCTCGCACTTGCTGATGGAACGGTTTTTTATGGCGCGTCTATTGGCGTTGAAGGTATCAAAACCGGTGAAGTCGCTTTCAATACGGCGATGACCGGTTATCAGGAAATATTGACCGATCCTTCTTATTGTCAGCAAATCATTACCCTGACTTATCCGCATATTGGCAATACTGGCGTCAATCCGGTTGATTTTGAATCGGGCAACATCGACAAAGTTTTTGCAGCCGGTCTAGTCATTCGCGATCTTCCATTAATTGCCAGCAATCACCGCAAAACCCAAACATTATCCGAATTTCTCCAAGAGCAAAATGTCGTCGCTATCGCGGAAATCGATACGCGCAAATTGACGCGGATTTTGCGCGAGAAAGGCGCGCAATCTGGCTGCATTATGGCAGGAGAAATTGATGAGAGTAAAGCTTTGCAAGCCGCTAGGGCATTTCCTGGGCTCGCGGGAATGGATCTTGCCAAAGTGGTTAGTTGCACGCAACCATATACCTGGTGCGAGGGCGAATGGTCGTTGGAGTCAGGTTTCCGGATTCAGGAAAACCCCGTATTTCATGTCGCAGCTTTCGATTTTGGCATCAAGCGCACAATCTTGCGCAAGCTCGCGCAGCGTGGTTGCAAGGTGACAGTTTTTCCTGCAAAAACGCCGACGGAGGAAGTCATGAAAATTCAACCGGACGGCATCTTTCTCTCCAATGGTCCCGGCGACCCTGAACCGTGCGATTATGCAATTTCCACTACGCAAGCCTTACTGCAAAAAAATATTCCGTTATTTGGCATCTGCCTTGGGCATCAATTATTAGCACTAGCTAGTGGCGCACGTACCGCCAAAATGAAATTTGGTCATCATGGCGCCAATCATCCGGTTCAAGATGTCAGCAGCGGAAAAGTCATCATAACCAGTCAGAATCACGGTTTTGCAGTGGATTTGAATTCCTTGCCCAGCAATGCGCGCATCACCCATGTGTCGCTGTTCGATGGCAGCTTGCAAGGATTTGAGTTGGTCGATAAGCCGGCATTTTGCTTTCAGGGTCATCCGGAAGCCAGCCCCGGTCCACACGAAGCCGATTATTTATTTGATAAGTTTATTGCCATGATGCAGCACTGTAAAATGCACCATTCCCAATCATAGCATTGCAATGTTCATTCTCTGAAAAATATGCCTAAACGTACCGACATTCAATCCATCCTCATCATCGGTGCCGGTCCTATTATCATCGGCCAGGCGTGCGAATTCGATTATTCCGGCGCTCAAGCCTGTAAAGCCTTACGGGAAGAAGGCTACCGTATCATTTTGGTCAACTCCAACCCTGCTACCATTATGACCGATCCGGAAATGGCGGATGCAACGTACATCGAGCCGATTACCTGGACTATGCTTGAAAAGATTATCGCCATTGAGCAACCTCAGGCGCTATTACCGACTATGGGCGGACAAACCGCATTAAACTGCGCACTGGATCTGGTCAAGCACGGTGTTTTGCAAAAATACGGTGTCGAACTCATTGGTGCTTCCCGAGAAGCGATCGACATGGCCGAAGATCGTGAGAAATTTAAACAGGCCATGACCCGTATCGGCTTGAACTCTGCCCGTTCAGCAGTTGCTCATAGCATGGAAGAAGCACTTCAAGTTCAGGCGATGCTAGGGTATCCTGTCATCATTCGCCCGTCTTTCACGATGGGTGGAAGCGGCGGCGGTATCGCATACAATCGACAAGAATTTCTCGATATCTGCGAACGCGGTTTGGAAACTTCACCGACCAGAGAATTGCTGATTGAAGAATCCGTCATCGGTTGGAAAGAATTTGAAATGGAGGTGGTGCGGGATAAAAACGATAACTGCATTATCGTGTGTGCCATTGAGAACCTCGATCCAATGGGCGTTCATACCGGCGACTCAATCACGGTAGCACCGGCTCAAACATTGACGGACAAGGAATATCAACTGATGCGCAACGCATCGATTGCGGTATTACGCGAAATCGGCGTGGAAACGGGCGGTTCCAATGTTCAATTTGCAATTAATCCAGATACCGGTCGCATGCTGGTGATTGAAATGAATCCACGCGTTTCGCGGTCTTCTGCGCTGGCATCGAAAGCAACCGGCTTCCCAATCGCCAAGATTGCCGCCAAACTTGCCATCGGCTATACCCTCAACGAACTGGGCAATGATATTACCGGCGGCGTGATACCGGCATCGTTCGAGCCCACTATCGATTATGTCGTGACCAAAGTGCCGCGCTTTGCCTTTGAAAAGTTTCCACAAACCAATGATCGCTTGACCACACAAATGAAATCGGTCGGTGAAGTCATGGCAATCGGCCGCACTTTTCAGGAATCGTTGCAAAAAGCTTTGCGCGGACTAGAAACCGGTGCTGATGGATTGGACGAGAAAACCGACAATCTCGAAATCATTCGAACAGAACTGGCAAATCCTGGTCCCGAGCGAATCTGGTATATTGCTGATGCTTTCCGTTGCAAGCTGTCCATTGATGAAGTCCATCAGTTGACACATATCGATATCTGGTTTCTTGCGCAAATCGAAGATCTCATCAAGCAAGAACAAGCGCTGACAAACACAAATCTGGAAACACTGGATCAATACGTACTTCGAAAACTCAAACGAAGCGGTTTCTCAGATCGGCGCTTGGCAAAACTGCTTCATGCCGAACAAACTGCGGTGCGAACCTACCGTCAGCAATTGAATGTAAGACCGGTCTATAAACGTGTCGATACGTGCGCGGCCGAATTCGCCACCAGTACAGCCTATATGTATTCCACTTACGAGGATGAGTGCGAATCACAGCCGACAAATAAAAAGAAAATCATGGTACTGGGCGGCGGCCCCAATCGTATCGGTCAAGGTATTGAGTTTGATTATTGTTGTGTTCACGCAGCCTTGGCGTTACGTGAAGATGGCATTGAAACGATCATGGTTAACTGCAATCCTGAAACAGTCTCGACCGATTACGATACATCGGATCGCTTATATTTTGAGCCATTGACATTGGAAGATGTCCTTGAAATCGCTGCCGTGGAAAAACCCCATGGCGTAATCGTGCAATATGGCGGACAAACGCCTCTCAAGCTTGCACGAGACTTAGAAGCAAATGGCGTCCCCATAATCGGTACCAGCCCGGACATGATAGACTGCGCTGAAGATCGTGAACGCTTCCAAAAAATGCTGCAAACATTGGGCTTGCGGCAACCTCCAAATCGTACAGCGCGCGATCCGCAATCCGCTTTGACCGCTGCCGATGAAATTGGCTATCCGCTTGTAGTCAGGCCTAGTTATGTACTGGGCGGGCGGGCCATGGAAATCGTCCATGAAAAAGCTGAACTAGAACGTTATATGCGCGAAGCTGTTAAAGTGTCCAATGATTCGCCAGTGTTACTGGATCATTTTCTCACCAACGCTACTGAGGTCGATGTGGATGCCATATATGACGGAGAAACTGTTCTAATTGGCGGCATTATGGAACATATCGAACAAGCGGGCGTGCATTCCGGTGACTCAGCATGTGCTCTGCCTACGTTCAATCTGCAATCAGAGATACTCGATGAATTACGCCGTCAAACGGCAGAAATGGCACGTGCATTAAATGTAATAGGGTTGATGAATGTTCAGTTCGCAATTCAAGATAATATCGTTTATGTTCTCGAGGTCAATCCCAGGGCATCGCGCACGGTACCTTTCATTTCCAAAGCGACTGGCCTGCAATTGGCAAAAATTGCAGCGCGCTGCATGGTAGGTAGAAAATTAACCGAACAAGGCATTACTGAGGAAGTTATCCCCAGTTATTACTCTGTTAAGGAAGCTGTTTTCCCGTTTTTAAAACTTTCTGGTGTCGATACGATATTGGGACCGGAAATGAAATCGACAGGTGAAGTCATGGGAATGGGCGCGACCTTCGCCGAGGCTTTTGTTAAATCTCAATTGGCTACAGATATCCGGCTGCCTGCAGCGGGTAAGATTTTTATTAGCGTACGGCAATCTGACAAACAGCATGCCGTTGAAATTGCTCGTAGCCTAGCGGAACTTGGTTTTACTCTTTATGCTACACGCGGAACGGCTGCAGCAATTTCAGAAGCTGGAATAAATGTTATCATTATAAATAAAGTAGCAGAAGGCCGTCCGCATATTGTCGACATGATTAAAAATGGTGAAATCAGTTTAATCATTAACACGGTAAAAAATCAACGCAGCGCTATACGGGACTCCTATTCAATCCGGCATGCTGCGCTCCAAGCAAAAGTGACTTACTATACAACATTAGCAGGTGCACGGGCTGCTTGCGTGGGCATAATTAACAGGCGTGAATTACAGGCTTATAATTTACAGAAGTTGCATACACGACTAAAAATTTAAGGTGCAAATAAGCCAATTAACTCGTTTTTAGCGAAACAGAATGAAAATGAAAGGTAATAAATGACGATGAGTACTATTCCATTAACGGTAGCTGGAGCAGAAGCATTGCGCAAAGAGCTACATGAAATGAAAACCGTACATCGCCCTGCAGTCATTGCAGCAATTGCAGAGGCCCGCTCTCACGGCGATCTTTCTGAAAATGCAGAATACGACGCTGCGAAAGAAAAACAGGGGTTTATCGAAGGACGCATTGCTGAGCTGGAAAATAAATTATCCAGTGCGCAAATCATCAATCCGGCTCTCATCAATGCGGATGGTGCGTGTGTATTCGGCGCTACCGTGGAACTGGAAGATTTACAAAGCGGTGAAATCGTGACTTATCAGATTGTCGGTGACGATGAAGCCAATATTAAGGATGGAAAAATTTCAATCAGTTCCCCCATTTCGAGAGCTCTCATTGGTAAATATGCCGGAGATATTGCTGAGGTACAAGCACCAAGCGGTATCCGTGAATATGAAATTCTTGATGTTCAATACATTTGAAAAAAGCAGTACTAGTTTTCTTGCTGAAAACTGCGTTTAGTACGAAACGGTCTACGTTTATTGCTACCAGATTTTTTTGCCATTTTCTTCTTTTCACTTTCTTCTGGCTTGGGGCGATAAATAATAAATATCTTACCGATATGCTGCACTGGCGCAGCACCTAGTTGCTGACAAATTTCTTCGAAAAGTGCATTTCTTACAATACGGTCATCAATTTGTGCTTTTATTTTTATCAATTCATGACTTGTGAGACTGCGATCCAATTCTTGGATCACGCTGTTTGTTAATCCAGTCTTGCCGATCATTGCGACTGGATTTAGCGCATGCGCCTGAGCTTTTAGCTGACGTCTATGAACAACGGTTAGTGTTAACATACATTCCTTAAATAATTCCATTTTACTCGATGAAGCGAGCTAAAACTAGTAAAGCTTGGATGAAACAGCATGTTAAGGATTATTTTGTCCAGCAAGCTAAAAAAGAAGGTTATCGATCACGTGCAGCATACAAATTGCTTGAAATCAATGCGCGAGATCACATACTCAAACCCGGCATGACCGTTGTAGATCTGGGTTCAGCTCCTGGTAGCTGGTCTCAAGTTGCAAGCCATAAAGTAGGAAGCAGCGGTAAAGTTATAGCACTCGATATTTTAGCTATGCAGCCATTGCCAGGCGTCCATTTCATTCAGTGTGATTTTAGAGAGGAAGGCGCAATTGAAGAACTAAAAAAACAACTAAACGACAGATCACTCGATCTTGTTATTTCAGACATGTCACCCAATATCAGTGGTATAGTGATTAGTGATCAAGCAAGAAGTATTTATTTGGCCGAGTTAGCGCTGGCATTTGCAATGGAGCAACTGAACTATGGTGGAAATTTTTTGGTCAAAGTTTTCCAAGGCCGGGATTTTGATCAATTTCTTATGGAAATGCGTGAAAACTTCAAAAAAGTATTGATACGAAAACCCGATGCTTCGCGTGACCGTAGTAATGAGTTATATTTGCTGGGCATTGAAAAGCAATAGTTGAGATGGCTCGCAAAAATGAATGGATTACCTTAGTGATTTAATTTTGATGTAGTAGTAGAGTTAAATTTGGAGTAACTTTTTGCGGACACGAACGATTCTGTTATATTTTATAAAATAGAGTTAGAATGATTATTCAAATATTAAGGTGCAAACCAAGGAGCTATCTTGAATAACTTAATTAAAAACATGGCCATCTGGCTGGTAATTGCTCTTGTGTTGATGACCGTATTTAATCAATTCAGCGTACGTCAACCGACGCAAGTACCTATGGAATATTCTCAGTTTATTACTGAATTGAATCAAGGCAGGATTGCAAAGGTTGTTATCGAGGGACGAACGCTTAAGGGTACAAAATCTGATGGCAGACGTTTCACAACATATGCGCCTTCAGATCCTTGGATGGTTAGCGATCTACTTAAAGCAGGAGTTATTATCGAAGCTAAGCCGGAAGAAGAGCCTTCCATGCTAATGAGTATCTTCATCTCATGGTTCCCTATGTTATTGCTAATTGCTGTATGGATATTTTTCATGCGTCAAATGCAGGGAGGGGGACGTAATGGCGGTGCATTCTCATTTGGTAAAAGCAAGGCGCGTATGCTGGATAAATCAGCTAACACTGTGACTTTCAATGATGTTGCAGGTTGCGAGGAAGCAAAAGAAGAAGTTGCAGAATTGGTCGAATTTCTTCGCGATCCGACTAAATTCCAGAAATTGGGCGGACGTATACCGCGTGGCGTTCTGATGGTAGGCAGTCCAGGAACAGGTAAAACGCTACTGGCACGTGCAATCGCGGGAGAAGCGCAAGTTCCATTTTTCAGTATCTCAGGTTCCGACTTTGTTGAAATGTTTGTTGGTGTTGGCGCATCGAGAGTACGTGACATGTTTGAGCAAGCCAAGAAACATGCGCCTTGCATTATTTTCATTGATGAAATCGATGCAGTGGGACGTCAGCGCGGTGCCGGGTTAGGTGGTGGAAACGATGAGCGCGAACAAACGCTCAATCAGCTACTGGTTGAAATGGATGGATTTGAGGGCTCAATGGGTGTAATCGTGATTGCAGCGACCAACCGCCCTGATGTACTGGATCCCGCACTTTTGCGACCAGGCCGCTTTGATCGTCAAGTTACAGTTCCTCTGCCAGATATACGCGGACGCGAACAAATTCTCCATGTGCATATGCGTAAAGTGCCACTAGCGCCTGATGTAAAAGCGGAAATTCTGGCGCGGGGTACGCCCGGTATGTCTGGCGCTGATTTGGCGAATCTGGTCAACGAGGCAGCACTTTTTGCAGCACGGAGCAATAAACGTTTAGTTGACATGGATGATTTTGAGCGTGCAAAAGACAAAATTTTCATGGGTGCCGAACGCCGTTCTGTAGTGATGCCTGAACATGAACGCAGAAACACCGCTTACCATGAATCAGGTCACGCAGTAGTAGCTTATCTGCTACCAAAAACAG
This sequence comes from uncultured beta proteobacterium, assembly GCA_900696615.1. Lineage (GTDB taxonomy): Bacteria > Pseudomonadota > Gammaproteobacteria > Burkholderiales > Nitrosomonadaceae > Nitrosomonas. The sequence continues at coordinate 4,641 of CAADGS010000082.1, read as the reverse complement.
ATCCGGTTCATAAGGTCACGATCATTCCGAGAGGGCGAGCGCTGGGTGTAACGATGCAGTTGCCCACAGAAGACCGTTTCAGTATGGAGCGAGAAGAAATTCTGCAAAAAATTGCAGTTATGTTCGGTGGGCGCATTGCTGAAGAAGTTTTCATGAACCAAATGACTACTGGTGCTTCTAATGATTTTGAGCGTGCTACGGATTTAGCCAGACAAATGGTAACGCAATGGGGAATGTCTGATAAACTGGGTCCAATGGTGTATGGAGAAAATGAAGGCGAAGTTTTTCTCGGACGTTCGGTAACCACTCACAAAAACGTGAGCGAAACAACGATGCAGAAAGTTGATGCGGAAGTTCGCCGTATCGTTGATGAACAATACGCATTGGCACGTAAACTGATTGAGTCGAATAAAGACAAAATCGAAGCCATGACTCAAGCTTTATTGGAATGGGAAACGATTGATAGTGACCAAATCAAAGATATTATGGAAGGCCGTTCTCCTCGTCCGCCCAAACCACCTCAATCGATGTCATCTGCAACAAGCGGTGGTGAGTCCACCGCAACGCGTGATGAAGAAACCGAACCTGCAACTCCGCGTGAAGTCGTAAAGGAAGCAGATTAATATCAATTTTTTATAACATTTAAGCGGGATACGGTTTAAAACCGTATCCCGCTTTGTTTTTTCAGCTTATTTCTACGCGGCCTTATGCAAGATAGCTTCATTTCCGCATTCAGTCGACCACTGATTATGGGAATCGTAAACGTTACCCCCGATTCCTTCTCGGATGGTGGCTTGTACTTATCAACCCAGCAAGCGCTTGCTCACGCAAAAAAACTTATCGATGAAGGTGCCGATTTACTTGATATCGGGGGGGAATCGACACGTCCTGGCAGTCAATCAGTAAGCATTGATGAAGAATTAAGCCGTGTAATTCCTGTATTGGAAGCATTAGTCGATACCAAAATTCCAATTTCAATCGATACATCCAAACCTGAAGTAATGAAGCAAGCGATCGCTTCCGGTGCGCAGATGATAAACGATGTTAACGCATTACAAGCGCCCGGAGCACTAGAAATCATTGCACAAAATAACCATGCGCAGGTATGCTTGATGCATATGCAAGGTATACCGCAAAGCATGCAAAATAATCCTATCTATAGTCACGTTGTTTCAGAAGTTAAAAATTTCCTGCAACTTCGGATCAATGCGGCAATTGCTGCAGGCATATCACAAGATCGTTTAATTATTGATCCCGGCTTCGGTTTTGGTAAAACACTCACACATAATTTAATGTTACTCAATCAACTGCATGAGTTCACAAAATTCAATGTTCCGATTCTAGTGGGCATATCCCGTAAATCCATGCTTGGGGCAATCACAGGCAATCATGTAAATAATCGAACCCATGAAAGTATCGCCGCAGCCTTGCTTGCGGTTAGTAAAGGTGCCAAAATTGTGCGTGTGCATGATGTCAAAGCAAGTAAAGATGCACTTGCTGTTTATACAGCAATACAAAACTGCAGCGCATAACAAAATCGCAACAAATCAGACAATCGTATTCATATTTACAATCTATCAATAGGTAATAAATTGACTAAAAAATATTTTGGAACTGATGGTATACGAGGTCGAGTAGGCGTAGATCCTATTACACCTGAATTTATTATGCACTTAGGCTATTCTGCGGGCAAAGTTCTATCTGCCATGGATTGGCATCTTACGGAAGGCAAGCATCCTACTGTTTTGATTGGAAAAGACACACGGGTATCTGGCTATATGCTTGAAGCTGCGTTGGAAGCGGGATTTAGCGCGGCGGGTGTGGATGTTTTTCTGTCTGGACCGATGCCGACGCCTGCCATTGCTTACCTGATCCGTGCTTTACGATTGCAGGCGGGAATTGTTATCTCCGCCTCACATAATCTGTTTGAAGATAATGGTGTCAAGTTTTTTTCTGCCGATGGACGCAAGTTGCCTGATGAAATTGAGCATCGTATCGAATCTTTGTTAGAAGCGCCAATTGAATCGATGCCTTCAGACAAACTGGGCAAAGTACAACGTATTAAAGATGCATCGGGGCGCTACATTGAATTCTGTAAAAGCTCTTTTCCCTATCACTTGGATCTGCGTGGATTAAAAATTGTAGTCGATTGTGCCAATGGAGCTGCCTACAATATTGCAGGCCATGTCATGCACGAGTTAGGCGCCGAAGTGGTCACCATTGGTGTACAACCCAATGGTTTAAATATCAACCATGAATGCGGCGCTACGCATTGTTCAACGCTGCAAAAAGCGGTTTTGCAGCATCATGCTGATTTAGGCATTGCTCTGGATGGCGATGGTGATCGCATCATGATGGTTGATAAACAGGGCCGGCTGTATGAAGGTGATCAATTGCTCTACATTATCGCCAAACATCGTAAAATGAAAAAAATACTTAAAGGTGGCGTGGTAGGTACTGTGATGACCAACCTGGCAATTGAAAACCGCTTTAAAAAAATGAAAATCCCATTCCTTCGTGCCAAGGTTGGTGATCGATACGTTTTGGAATTGTTGCATGAAAAAAAATGGTATCTAGGCGGTGAAAATTCCGGTCACATTGTATGCAAGGATAAACACACCACAGGTGACGGTATTATTTCCGCTCTACAAGTATTGTATGCATTGCGGGATACGCAAAAAACCTTGGCTCAATTCATGCATGGCGTTTCACTCTACCCACAACGACTTATCAATGTAAAAATTCCTAAATCGTTTGATTTCAATGACAATAAAGAAATCAAAGCAATCCAAGAAGCCGCTGAAACTGATTTGAGTAGCAAGGGCCGTGTACTCATTCGTGCATCAGGCACAGAACCTCTAATTCGTATAATGGTTGAAGGCGAATCGAAACATAAGATCAATCAATGGGCTGAGCGTATTGCCGATACGGTGCGAACTGCAAGCAAAGCAAAATAAAGACTGCGCTTTGATGGTGATTTATTCCCATAATTAGTACGCTGTCACAGTTTTGTAACAATTCTGAAATACTATATCCGCAGCAATTTAATTTTTAATCAGCAGAAATTTTTACTTGGAGAGTAAATATGTTTAATCCATTGAGCTTCCGGGCGATTGCTGTAACCACTTTATTATGTACGGCAATGATTCCGGTCATAGTTAAAGCAAGTCCCATTGTTAAAATCGACGGTTCGAGCACTGTTTTCCCTATCACCGAAGCTGTTGCCGAAGATTTCCAGATAGCCAAGCGCGGTGCAGTTCGAGTCACTGTCGGAATTTCAGGTACTGGTGGCGGCTTTAAGAAATTTTGTCGCAACGAAATCGATATCGTTAATGCTTCACGCCCTATTACTCCAGCAGAGATGGAAGCCTGCAAGCAAGAAAACGTACAGTATATCGAAATGCCAATTGCTTTTGATGCACTGACTGTTGTTATCAATCCTAAAAATTCCTGGAGCAAAACCATTACAGTTGATGAATTGAAGAAAGTTTGGGAACCGGAAGCGCAAGGCAAAATCACCAATTGGAATCAAATCAATCCTGCATGGCCAGACAAAAAAATTAAGCTCTACGGTCCGGGAGCAGATTCCGGAACATTTGAATACTTCACCGAAGCAATTGTCGGCAAAGCTAAATCAAGCCGCGGTGACTTTACCGCTTCTGAAGACGATAATGTTCTCGTGCAAGGTGTCGCCAATGATGTTTATGCATTAGGTTTTTTTGGGTTTGCTTATTATGTCGAGAATGTCAAAAGGATTAATGCAGTCGCGATTGACAACGGCAATGGCGGCATACTTCCTTCGGCTGCAACGGTTGAAAATAATAGCTACAAACCGCTATCGCGCCCAATATTCATTTATGTCAACGCCAAATCAACCGACAAACCTGAAGTAGCCGAATTTATTAACTTCTACATGAAGAATGCACCGGAATTGGTGACCGAAGTCAAATATTTCCCCCTTTCTAAAGAAGTTTATGATTTAAATATCGAGCACTTCAATAAGAAAAAAGTCGGTACTGTATTCAAGGGATCAGGAGTCAATATAAAATTGGAAGATATCCTAAAATTAGAATCTAGCTTATAAGTAAATTTGAGATAGAACACTGGCTCAATCACAATAGCTATTAATTGTGTAGCTACTCTACTGCATTTAAAAGAATGCGCCGATTCGCTTATAAGTCAATTTATGACTTAGATTTTTATCGGCGCTTTTTGTATGTTGACGGCTGAGCATTAAAGTTAATGGATTTCTTACCAATTTTCTTAAATATAAGGGGCAAAGCCTGTCTCGTTGTTGGTGGCGGCGAAGTCGCTACGCGCAAGAGCATGCTGTTACTTCAGGCTGGCGCTCAGGTATCTGTGGTTTCGCCCGAACTCGATCCAGCACTGCGCGATTATCTCACGCAGTGCAAAATTGTTTACTACGAGGAAAATTTTCAGCCTAAGCATTTACAGGATATGTCGCTTGTCATCGCCGCCACAAGCAATCGGATCATTAATCAGCAAATTTCTACCGCCGCCCAGCAGCGACAAATTCCGGTTAATGTTGTCGACGACTTAGAATTATGTACTTTTATTATGCCTGCAATCGTGGACCGTTCACCGCTAATAATCGCTATATCCAGCGGTGGTTACTCGCCG
>CAADGS010000081.1 GCA_900696615.1 uncultured beta proteobacterium | reverse complement strand
GTGTTGATGACATACCCTGATCTCTACTGGCAGGCACTGGGCTTGGCTACCGTAGGCAACACATTGGGCGGTATGAGTTCTTATTTGATCGGTCGGTTGCTGCCGGATGAAAAGGCTGTGCTCAAAAAAGCGGGAGGTAATGCGCGGGGACTTGAATGGGTGCGTCAACATGGCACGCCTATTCTGCTATTATCCTGGGCGCCGCTGATCGGCGATTTGTTATGCGTGGCAGCCGGGTGGTTGCGCGCTAATTGGTTGTGGGCAATGATATTTATCGCGATTGGAAAATTCGCACGCTATTGGGTCATTGCTATCGCAGTTCATTAAAGAAAAGCGATTTAGTTAAATCCACCCACTGCAGTGAACAAACTAAATCGCTATCGGTTCATACAAATACCATCAATTTTCAAACAACTTTTGTAACTCTCCGTTTTGATACATTTCGGTCACAATATCCGAGCCACCGATAAATTCGCCGTTCACATAGAGCTGGGGAATAGTCGGCCAATTCGAGAAATCCTTGATACCTTGCCTGATTTCCGGATCCGCCAACACATCAACAGCGTAAATATCGTCAACACCACACGCTTTAAGTATATTTACCGCATTTGCAGAAAATCCACACTGAGGCTGGTCTAACGAGCCTTTCATATAGAGCACTACTGGATGAGTAGTAATTTGTTGTTCAATCAAATCTTCAACATTCATAGTGTTAATTTCTCCAAAAAATCATTCATAAAAATTGATATTTAAAAACAGCACCATTAAATGCTCCATTTGTGCCTATGCATTTATTTGGCCGCCAGTAACGCGCATTATGCCAGCCAAATCCGGGCAGGAACGAATATTACTAAAATCCTTGTTCTGCAACAATTGCCTGCATTCGTCAGCTTGATTATAACCATGTTCCAGCAATAACCATCCACTATTAACAAGGTGACTAGGTGCCGCCTCTATGATATGCCGAATGCAGGCTAGGCCATTCTTGCCCGCAGATAGCGCAATTAAAGGTTCAAAACGCAAATCCCCCTGCTGTAAATGAGGATCGCTTTCTGCCACATAAGGTGGATTTGATACAATCAGATCAAATTCTTCCCCCGAAAGTTCATCAAACCAGTTTCCTGCGATGAAACGAAGATTGCTCACACCTAGGTTTTCAGCATTCCAACGGGCAATCGCGAGCGCATCGTCAGACGTATCAACCGCCACAATCTGCGCTTGAGAACGATGTTTAGCAAGTGTGATCGCGATTATTCCACTGCCTGTTCCCAGATCGAGAATTCTATAGGGTCTGTCGGAAGCTGTCAGATCCAATGCCAGCTCGACCAATAATTCGGTCTCTGGGCGAGGAACGAGCACTGCCTGGCTTACCTTGAAAGTTGAATCAAAGAAATCCCGTTTGCTAACAAGATACGCAACCGGCATTCCCTCTTTCCGGCTCTGGACAAAATGCAAGTACTTCTCCTGCTGCAAAGCAGTCAGTACATAGTCCGGATAGGTTAATAAAAAGACATGTGTAACACCCAGGACATGCTCTAGCAGTATACGGGCATCAATTAGATCAATATGTCGATGCGCTTCAGCAAGTGCTTGTGAAATTGTAACGGATTGCCTATCCATGAAAATAACCAACAATTAGGTGAATCAGTTATTCTTCTACCGAAGCCGCCAGCAGCTCGGCTTGATGCTCTGCCATTAATGCCGAGCACAGCTCATCGATATCGCCATCCATAATTTGATCCATTTTATAAAGTGTCAAATTAATGCGATGGTCCGTTACACGTCCTTGAGGAAAATTATAAGTACGAATGCGTTCCGAGCGTTCTCCCGTACCAACGAGGGATTTTCGGGTAGCAGCCTGTTCAGCATGATGCTCCCGCATGTGTTTGTCATGAATACGCGCGGCCAGCACGCTCAATGCCTGTGCTTTATTTTTATGCTGCGAACGCCCATCTTGACACTCAACAACAATGCCAGTCGGTAGATGCGTAATGCGCACGGCTGAATCGGTTTTATTGATATGCTGACCACCGGCACCGGAAGCACGGAAAGTATCAATGCGCAATTCGGCTGAATTCAATATCACCTCACTGACTTCATCGGCTTCCGGCATAACCGCAACAGTACATGTGGATGTATGCACGCGTCCTTGTGTTTCGGTCACAGGCACTCGCTGAACGCGGTGACTGCCGGATTCGAATTTAAGTCGAGAGTAAGCGCCATATCCAATGATTTTGGCGATAATTTCTTTATACCCGCCGATATCGGACAGACTTTGCGAAATAATTTCTACCTGCCAACCACGCCGCTCGGCGTAGCGCGAATACATCCGGAAAAGATTACCCGCGAACAAAGCCGATTCATCGCCCCCTGTCCCCGCACGAATTTCCAGAAAAATATTGCGCTCATCGTTGGGATCTTTTGGCAATAATTGCTTTTGTATTTCCGATTCAATCTGAACCAGTTTTTCTTTGCCAGACTGTATTTCGTTTTCAGCAAAAGCTCGCATTTCCAAGTCTGCATACATTTCCTTCGCTGTTTGGATATCTTGCTCGCTTTGCTGATAAGCGCGATACAGTTCAACGATGGGAACAATCTCCGCATGTTCGCGGGTAAGCTTGCGATAATTATCTAAATCTGCTGTGGCTGACTGGCTACTCAACAGTTGATTTAATTCTTCCAGACGCACACTCAAGCGAGTGAGTCTTTCGGTGATATTTTTGTTCATTATGAGCGGTGCAGTTGATATAACCGATTAATCAGCTCGACTAAATCTTCGCGTTCGTCAGCCATTGCATGATTCAGTGCACTCGAGGGCACATGCAAGAATTTATTAGTTAGGCTATTGCTCAATATTTCAATGACTTTTTGGGGATCTTCACCCTTCTGCAACATTTTTTTCGCACGCTCCAGTTCGTGGCGGCGATAACGCTCACCCTGATCGCGCAGTGCACGAATCGTTGGCACCATTTCTCTGGTCGCAACCCAGCGCATAAAATCCACAACATTCGAATCAATAATCGTTTCAGCTTGCGCAACCGCGCTCTGCCGTGAATCCAGTCCTTCTTTGACGATTTCCGATAAATCGTCAACATAGTAAAGGAACACATCATCGAGTTCCGCCACTTCCGACTCCACATCACGCGGCACTGCCAAGTCCACGATAAATAATGGCCTGTGTTTACGAATCTTGATTGCACGCTCCACCATACCTTTACCAAGAATTGGCAAAGGACTCGCTGTACACGTTACGACTATATCGTGTAGCGCTAACTGTTCCGGCAATTCGCTCAGCGTAATCGTCTGGGCATTAAAACGCTTGGCCAGTAATTCAGCCCGCTCGGTTGTCCGGTTTGCAACGGTAATCTTCTCTGGATTCCGGGCAGCAAAGTGATTGGCGCACAATTCGATCATTTCTCCAGCACCAATAAATAAAACGCGCTGCTCCGCAATATCTCCGAAGATTCGCTCGGCCAGGCGAGCTGCGGCAGCAGCCATCGAAACGGAATTCGCGCCGATCTCTGTCGATGTGCGGACTTCCTTAGCAACATAAAAGGTGCGTTGAAATAGCTTGTGTAGCAATAAGCCAAGTGTGCCGGCATGCTCGGCCGATTTAATAGCATTCTTTAACTGCCCCAGTATCTGGGGTTCGCCCAATACCATGGAATCCAATCCGCTAGCGACACGGAATGCATGCTTTACAGCCTTCTCCCGTGGCAGTTTATAAAGATAAGGATCCAGATGACGCGTCGGCAAATCATGAAAATCCGCCAACCAGGTCATGGCATCTTCCGGTCTGTCAGTACAACAGTAGATTTCTGTGCGGTTACAGGTGGATACGATTGCTGCTTCTTTGATAGGGTTACGTCCAACCAGATCATGCAATGCATGTTCCATTGTATTTTCAGGAAAAGTAACCCGCTCACGCACATCAAGCGGTGCAGTATTATGGTTTATGCCAAAAGCGAATAACTGCATGAAAAATAAAATTAATCAATGTAAAGCTACATAACTAGCGATTCGATAGCTGCGTATTATAGTATTAGCATCCTTCAAATACTATTATTAAAAATAATTTATTTCTTTTATCTTCCTACACAAACAATTTATCTTTGCCAAGGCGTAATAGGAATAATGGAAATACTGTTTTTGGGCGATCCTTCAATGATTCGGTCACTATATGATAAATAAACGAGCACATTGCGCTTTGGATCATAAAAACGCACTACTTGTAAGGACTTAAACAATAGAGAAGTACTTTTCTTAAAGACTTCCTCTCCATCATGATCACCATTTCTAACTTTCTCCGGCAAAGCAATTGGTCCAATTTGCCGACAGGCAATGGATGCATCGGACGTGTCTTCAGCGACACCCACCATACCTTTAACGCCACCAGTTTTTGCCCTGCTCAGATAACAGGTTGCTCCCGGAATTTCAGGATCGTCAAATGCTTCGACCACAATTTTATCATTGGCACCCAATACCTTAAATACGGTTGAAACACTTCCAATTTGTTCAGCCTTAAGGATTCCAGGTAAAAATAAAACAAGCGTCAATAAATAAATCAATTTGGTTTGTTTCTTAATTGTGGTTTGTAGTTCCATGATTTTCTCCCGATTTACAAAAAATTTTATTCCTCTTTTGGATCACAGCATACTGCATTTTACTTCTAATTCAACATCGCAATATAAAACTAAGCATTGATTTCAACTTGGGTTCCGGCTGGAACCAGATCGAACAGTTCCACTAATTCTTGGTTGCGCATACGGATACAACCGATCGAACCGGGTTTGCCCATTATTACACTATCCGGGCTGCCATGAATATAAATATAACGCCGCATGGTATCCACCCGACCCAGCCGGTTAAACCCCGGCTCGCAGCCGGACAACCACATAATACGCGTCAGAATCCAATCTCTTTGCGGATATACCTGACTCAGTTCCGGGCTGTAAATTTCCCCCGTTGGGCGGCGCCTTACAAACACAGTATTCACTGCCCGTCCCGCGCCTATTTTTGCGCGAATGATATGCTTTCCCAATGGCGTGCAGAAGCTGCCATACTCCTGACCTGTACCTTTTTTTGCTGAGGAAATAGCATATTGTCTGATAATCTGATCTTTCTCGTCATACAAGTCAAGTTGCTGATGCGCAATGCTAATAATTATTTTCATCATCACTATAATTTGGCAATTTTACGTTTTTGGATAAAAAATTGTTTAAGCATCAGGCTCGCCTCACACGCCATGACTCCCGCCGTTACCTGCAAATGATGATTAAGCCGCGCTTGCGACGGCAAATCGATAATGCTGCCGCATGCCCCTGTTTTCGGATCCGGAGCAGCATAAACCAAACGCTCAATACGGGCATGAAATATGGCGCCTATACACATTGTACAAGGCTCCAGCGTGACATACAGCGTGCATCCCGGTAACCGGTAGTTTGCCAAATTATTACCGGCATCGCGCATCGCCACGATTTCTGCATGCGCCGTAGGATCAACGGAACGAATTGGGCGATTATATCCCCGCCCGATGATCTGGCCATTTTGCACAACTATGGCGCCAACTGGCACTTCGTTACGATCTTGCGCCTGGCGCGCCAATTCCAG
>CAADGS010000080.1 GCA_900696615.1 uncultured beta proteobacterium | reverse complement strand
CATCCAAGGATACGCAGATCAATTGGCAAACGAGAGGAAGCACGAGGTGCACGGAACACAGTAATCGTTACATATCAAAAAGATAGTGTTAATCAACATGCAAAAATTACCAGATTACAAAACCACGCCTGCGGCTTACCCTTTTAATCCCTGCTTCACGCATCAGCCTGCCTACGCGTTTGTGATTGACTCTGACTCCACGATCGGCTAATTCAACGGTAATACGGGGGCGGCCATAGGTACAATCGCTTGTACGATATATAGCCATGATCTGCTCGATCAATCGACAGTTGGTAATGGCCCGTCGGCTGGGTGTGCGTTTTACCCAGTCATAGTAACCGCTGTGCGATACACCCAGTGTCTCACATAGAACACGAGCCGGAAATTGCGCCCGGTTTGCCTTGATGAGTTGGTACACCTGGCCCATCAGTCTTTGTTGTTTGCAAACCAGGCCGTAGCCTTTGCCAATATGTCGCGCTCCATCTCCACACGCTTGAGCTTCTTGCGCAATTCCAGCAGCTCCTGCCGTTCGTTGGTACTCAAGGCAGGAACACTCGATGTTGCAGCCAAAGCAATTTGGCCTGGTTTGATCTAATTGGTACAACTGCTGCCCGGCACCAGGTTTGTATCGACGTGTAGTGGCAGCCAAATTCCTTGGATAATTGCTTGGGGCATTTGCCTAATGCTACCAATTCCACCATCTGTTCGCGGAACTCCGGCGGGTAAGCAGGCTTGTGGTTTTGGGTCATATTTCTTCTCCTTTAAACAGAACATAATATGTCCGTTCAAAGGGGACAACTCCAACTCCATTTAACTATTGCTAAAAGAATTTTTCTTGTAGTAAAAATCCTTACCGAAGTGATGCAATTATTCTACTTGCTTTTCTATGTAATAGCGCATGGTTAAATGATCAATCCTTAATGCTTCTTTGCTGCCTGGGTTTTACATTGCCCGAGAAAACTAATGTCAAATGTTTACACCTCTTATTGATTTGTAAATTATTTCCTACAAATAATTGCCTTATCTCTTATTAAAAAATAATCACTTGCTGACGGAATAGTTTTTTTTATATTCCGTAATGGTGTTTTTGAAATTTCGGAATTGCTGGGGAGTACTCAGACACCAATTTCATATTTGCAAAGGATGCCAATATCTTATAAGCGAATTAAATAGATGTTTAGTTTTTTTATCAGAAGTCTAATTAGCAAATTATCGACATAAATCAGTTTGTAATCGATTCAGGAATTATAAAAATAAGCGTGAGGAACGTAACGATGCGACAGGAACAAACAATAAATAATGTTATTGAACCAGCTGGTACTGTTATCAGCCAACTGACAAATGAATTTCTCATCTTTCGGTTAGGAGAGGAAGAATACGGGATAGCAATATTGAAGGTGCAAGAAATTCGCGGTTATGACGCCATTACTCAAATTGCCAATGCGCCTGAATTTATCAAAGGTGTAATTAATCTTCGTGGAATTATCGTGCCGATTCTTGATATGCGGATTAAGTTCAGACTTGGTACTGCAAACTACGACCAGTTTACGGTGGTTATTATTTTGAATGTTGCAGGGCGAGTGATGGGAATCGTAGTGGATGGCGTTTCCGATGTAATTAATCTTGATGCCGAGCATGTTAAACCTGCACCTGGGCTTGGATCGATAATTGATATCGAATATATCATGGGCTTAGGTACTGCTGATGAACGAATGTTAATACTGATAGATATCGAAAAGATGATGAGTAGTGATGATATGGGTTTGATTGAACGAAGTATTAACTAATCGATGGAACGGGTATTTTTTTGATCGAGAAATATATAGGAGATTCAAATGGTTAATAACATGACAATAAAATCGCGTTTGGTTTTTGTGATTGGCTTACTTTCTCTATTGCTGATCGGTGTCGGAGCGTTGGGAATTTATGGATTGAATCAAACCAATGATTCATTTAAAGGGGTATATGAGGATCGCGCGGTTCCGTTAGGCGATCTCGCCTTTATTTTGGATCGTGTACAGCGTGCACGTTTGAATACGACAATGTCTGCCTTTGGAAGGAGTGCTGAAATCGTAAAAGAAAGACAGGCATTAAATATGCAGAGAGATGCCGAGATTGAAAGTACTTGGCAAAAATACATGGCAACAAATTTGACACCTGAAGAGGTGATTCTAGCTGACAATTTCAGTCAGCAATGGAAGATATATCAAGATTCACGCAACAGGACAATGTCCTTTGCTGCAGCGGGAGATTATGATGCTGCGATTGCAAATTTGACAGGTGATGCTGCGGCCAAATTCGATGCGGCACATGCTGCCATATTTAAATTGCTCGAATTGCAACGCGATGTGTCCGCTAAAGAGTATTTAGAAGCTCAGAATAATTACCATAATATTTTCATGACTTCTGTTGCGGTGATTGGTTTGGGAATAATTTTCGCAGCTTTAATCGGTTTCCTATTGATTCGAGCGATAATTGGTCCACTGAATGAGGCTGTAGCAGTGGCTAATGCAGTGGCATCCGGTGATTTAACTAGCCGCATTGAAGTGAATTCGACCAATGAAACCGGTCGCTTGCTACAAGCGCTAAAAACCATGAATAACAATCTGATTGAACTTGTGAGCAAGGTACGTACGGGAACGGATCAAATTGTAACTGCTTCCGGTGAAATTGCTTCCGGCAATTCTGATCTGAGCCAACGGACAGAAGAACAAGCCTCTAGTTTGGAAGAAACCGCTGCTTCAATGGAAGAGTTAACCTCTACCGTGAAACAGAATGCGGATAATGCCCGTCAAGCAAATCAACTGGCAGCTGGTGCATCTGAGGTTGCGGTGAAGGGTGGTGCGGTAGTTGGGCAAGTAGTGCAGACTATGAACTCAATTAACGAGAGCTCTAAGAAAATTGTTGATATTATCAGTGTTATCGATGGTATTGCATTTCAGACTAACATCTTGGCATTGAATGCTGCAGTGGAAGCAGCACGAGCAGGGGAGCAAGGTCGCGGGTTTGCTGTGGTTGCTACTGAAGTACGTACTTTGGCGCAACGTTCTGCAGCTGCAGCTAAAGAAATAAAGGAATTGATCAATGACTCGGTAGCAAAAGTGGATGATGGGACTCGCTTAGTGGATGAAGCTGGCGTGACGATGGATGAAATCGTTAATGCAGTTAAACGTGTTACAGACATTATGAATGAGATTTCCGCTGCATCAAACGAGCAAAGTTCTGGTATCGAACAAGTAAATCAAGCCGTAACGCAAATGGATGAAGTCACACAGCAAAATGCTGCATTGGTGGAAGAAGCGGCAGCGGCGGCTCATTCCATGGACGATCAGGCGCAGGCTTTGATTCAAGCAGTTAGTGTCTTTAAATTATCTGCTGGTAGTAGCCATTCCATAGTTACACCAATCAAGAGGAGCAATCGTCCAACAGTAGCCAAATTACCTAATCGCGGTTCTGCAACGAGGAAAGCCATAGCAGCAAAAACGGATACAGAATCTGCATCTATGTCATCACAACCGCGTAAGGCTGCATCTGGCGGTGGCGGTGATTGGGAAGAATTTTAATAGCATATGTAATATTTAAACACCATCTGATAGGCAGATGGTGTTTTCAATAAATCTCATACTTCCGAAGAACAATCAAATCGGTTAGCTTAGTTTTTTTACTCTGTGAAACGGTTATTGTATATGCAGAAAAAGTCACATTCAGCATTCGGTATTGTTTTGCTAACTTTGCTATTAGCTTGTCTGGGAAGCATAGGAAGCTTGGGTATGTATGGCTTGAATCAAACGAATCATTCTTTCAAAGAGGTTAATAAAGATCGTGTTGTTTCATTGGAAGATTTGAGTTTAATTCTAGATAGAATACAACAAGAGCGGCTTGCTGCGGTGATATCAGTATATGGAAGAAACGCTGAAAAAGTTACCGAACAGAAAAAAACGATTCAGCAACTCGATGTTGAGATTGTCAATATATGGCAAAAGTATATGGCCACAAAATTGACCGCTGAAGAAATAAAATTAGCAGAGGATTTCAAGCATCAGTGGAAGCTTTTCATAGACTCATATAATTACACACTGACTTTGGCATCTGATGGGAACTTTGATGCTGCAATGGTAAGTTTGAATGCAGATACCAAGTTAAAATTTGAGCGGCTATATGTGACGATAATTAAGCTATTTGAATTTCGACGTGATGCGAAAGCTGCAGAGTATTCAGCTTCGGAAGAGCGGTATCAAGATATTTTTGGTATTACACTATTCATGATGATAATGGGTATCTTTTCGGCACTATTTGTCGGATTTATATTGTTGCGTGGTAATACAAATTCTGCAAAAGAAGTGGCTGTTACTGTTAAAACTGATAGTTCTGGAACTTTAAGTAACTGCAAGTCAATTTCAATGAATAACATTGATCGCCTTGTGTATGCTTTAAAAGCACTGAATAGCAAATTGATAGATTTAGTATATTCAGTACCTATAAATTTGTACAAATTTTCTTCGTCTATTCATACTGAAAACGGTACATCACCAGCAGCCCAGCAGGAAATTGAAAATGTACATAACCAGGATTCAGAAAAAATTGCAGAGCATATTGATGCAATCAAAAGCATCGTATTACAAACTACTGCCTTAGCATTAAATGAAATTCAATCAAATAGAAGAACGGATGAAAAAGATTATGGCGTTAAAGTATCGATAACAAAATCGGATACACTGAGGCAAGACTACGAAGTAGCAAGCGGAAAAATGAAGGAATTAATCAATAACTTAAATCGTGGTGCCATAAAAATCAAAGAAGACAACAGACTAGTGGATGTGCAGACTAATATGACAAACTTATCGGAAATTGTGAGTGAGATATTTTCCATTATGCAAATATCAAGAACTAGTGCCGAGCAAACCAATTTTTTAGCGCAGCAAATTAACGAAACCATACAACAAAATCCTATCATGCCGGAAGTGAAAATTTCAGTTAAGTCTGTAACTAGCTCTTGCGATGATTCCCAACAAGACAAAGCAATCCTTACAGTAGTTAATAATCAATGGGATAAATTTAATTATAAGAACAATTCATTAAAATAATGAATTAGAAAATTCCAGACAATATTCAGTCTGAACTACTACAATTCGGCTTATTCTCAATGTGAGGTATGCTGAATTTCATGGAGTCCGAAGTTTCAT
>CAADGS010000079.1 GCA_900696615.1 uncultured beta proteobacterium | reverse complement strand
GAATGATTAAGATGTTTTCTAGAAATAGAAATAATGATCGACCAGCAAAGCTACAAACAACAACGCCAGATATAAGATGGAGTAACGAAACGCTTCTCGTGCCAATTGATCACTATAGTTGCGATAAATTTCTATGGCATAGTACATAAAAATACTATTTAACACTAAAGAGCTTACCAAATATATTAATCCGCTCATTTGAGTTACATAAGGAAGAATCGTGACAACACATAAAATTACTGTATAAAGCAATACGTGTAATTTTGTAAATTGATCACCATGTGTTACGGGTAGCATAGGCATACCAATTGAGGCATATTCATTTTTTCTATAAAGCGCCAGCGCCCAGAAATGAGGTGGTGTCCACGCAAAAATTATTAAAAACAGTAACAATGCATCACTTGCGATTTCCCCAGTAACTGCAGTCCAACCCAATACAGGCGGCATAGCGCCTGAAGCACCGCCAATCACTATATTTTGAGGCGTTAGTGGTTTTAATATAACCGTATAAATAATGGCATAACCAACAAAGGTTGCTAGCGTCAACCACATCGTCAACTCATTTATCCAATTATAAAGAATAAACAATCCCAATCCACCAACTAATATTAGAAAAAATAATGTTTCAGGGACACTAACTTTTCCTTGTGGCAAAGGCCTTCCTTTAGTTCTAGCCATGACCACGTCTAACTTGTACTCCACCAAACAGTTTAAAGCCGCAGCTGCTCCAGCTACCAGTGCAATACCGACTGTTGCAAAGACCAAAGTATCCAAGGGTACCGCTCCAGGCACTGCTAAGAACATTCCGATTACCGCTGTAAAAACGATCAGCGATACAACACGTGGTTTAGTTAAACGATAAAACTGATTGATACGTGATGCTGTTTCATGCCACGCTATACTGGAAGCCATATTATTAATCTCCTCTATTCAGATTAATCAAATTTATTCGTCTTATTGTTTCATAACATATTTCTATGAAACAATTTCTTTTAAATTACTATTGAAAAGTTAGTGTTCAATTTGA
This sequence comes from uncultured beta proteobacterium, assembly GCA_900696615.1. Lineage (GTDB taxonomy): Bacteria > Pseudomonadota > Gammaproteobacteria > Burkholderiales > Nitrosomonadaceae > Nitrosomonas. The sequence goes on along the minus strand of CAADGS010000079.1, from coordinate 9,095 downwards.
GACACATGAAGTAATCGTTTTAAGTCACGCCCCATTTTCGTGGCATCAACATTTTCGGGAAAACGCATCATAATATTGCCGATAGGATCAATTAAATAAATATGCCTTGTTTGCTTCTCACGAGTATCGACAAAATCGAGTATTTCGCTTTCTTTCGCACCTACAAAGTAAGTACCATCATACTCTTTCATTAGTTCAGCATCAGGCTTGCTATTATCATTAATTAACCAGAGCCGCTCAATGCGATGTTTTTCTTTACCTTGAACTAACCGAACCTGACGCATAAAGTAAAGTTTCTGTTTACAAAATTCATCGCAGTGCTCAGCTGAATCAACGGTAACTAAAACCCACTTACCATGTAGGTCCTTCATGCGTAGTATTGTATTGTCTGTGAGATTCGTACCTTTTCCCATAACCTTAACGACCGGCATTAAATCCCCATAATTAGTACTTTCAGGTCTATATTCTAGAAAATATAATGCGTATGAAACCACAACCGGCAAACACATTAAAATCAATAAAAGTAAAAACTTACGCCTGTTCGTTTTTTTTAAATTTTCGTTTGACATTCATCACGATAAAAATAATTATGGTTGTAGCTGCTAAGGAAAACCATTGCACAGCATAACCGATGTTTTTAGATCCCCCCGAATCCGGTCTTGTCCAACTTCTTATTAATCCATCGTTCTCTTCATTACCTTGAAGTATCATAAGAGGTTGCATCATTAATCCAGTGACTTCTTGATACCGTTGAATATTGAAATTATTCCAAACCTGATTTTCTTTCAATGTATCTGAAAGAATTAAATTTTTTGTATCAGCTGAGGTCACCATACCTATTATTTCCACATTGTCCTCAATTTTCGGAATAGACGGCAATATCGATCTATCATTTCCAGTAGGAATCCAACCTCTATTAACTGCTACATGAAGCGTACTGTTCGATATTTTTAGCGGTGTGATGATGTGATAACCTGCTTGACCTTTATAAGTTTTATTATCAAGGTATATGGTGTGTTCAGAGATAAATTCACCACGCACTTCGACTTCACGATATTGAAAATCTTCCAGTTTTACTTTTGAACCAGGCAATGATACTGTGGGCTGCTTGGTATATTGCGCTATTTGCTCATACTGCATTTCTTTTTCATGCGCACGAGATAATTGCCACTGACCGAGCTTAAAAAAAACTGATGTTGCAACAATGGTTAATACTATTGCCCATAATTTCGGTTCAAACCGGTATCCTAAAATTATCATTTTATGTACCAATTTGAATTAACTAGCATAGCTGTTTCAAATCAGTCTCCTTTCAAGTTTTTCATCAGGAGGCTATAAATTACACTTCTGCTATTATTTAATTAAGCGGAAGATTCCAGTCTCTCATGCTCTAATTATTAGCTTTCAAGAGCACTGGAATCTTGATGGTTCGTTATCTTGTCACATTAAATATACGAAGACAAATAATCCTAGCCATACTACGTCTACAAAGTGCCAGTACCACGCAACACCTTCAAATCCGAAATGATGTTCTGGTGTGAAATGTCCCGCAGCACTACGGAAATAAATCACAATTAACATAATAGTACCAATTGTTACATGGAAACCATGAAAACCAGTTAGCATGAAGAATGTCGCACCATATGCACCTGTTGTTAACTTTAAATTCAGGTCATTGTAAGCATGAACATATTCGTAAGCTTGACAAGCAATAAAAGTTGCACCTAATGCGATGGTAGCCAACAACCATAGCTTTAAACCATCACGCCTATTTTCTTTCAATCTCCAGTGAGCGATAGTCACCGTTACACCTGAAGTTAGGAGTAATAACGTATTAAATGCAGGTAATCCCCAAGCTCCCATAGGTGTAAACGGCTCGTGTGTACCTGGACCGGTTGTAGGCCATGCTCCATCATAAGCTGACCAAAATGAATTGCCTAAAACAGTACTTTCTTCAGCTAACCACGGTATTGATAAGTTACGCATGTACCATAATGCGCCAAAAAAAGCGCAGAAAAACATTACCTCGGTAAAAATGAACCAACTCATTCCCCAGCGAAAAGAACGATCTACTTGTTCACCATATTTACCACTTTCACTTTCTCTGGCTACCGCTCCGAACCATCCAAATAACATATAAATCAGAATAGCAAAACCTATTGCTAACAACCCATATCCGAGCTCAATTTTGTTCATGGTCAATGCTGCACCTGATCCCATAAACAATATTGCCGTTGACCCTATTATCGGATAAGCCGACGGGGCCGGTACGTAATAATGCCCTGATTCTTGACTCATTCTTTTCTCCTCCTGCGTATGTTTAACTTATTCGATTTTTAACTAATTACCAATCTAACTACTAATATTATGCTAAGTACGAATAAAATAGCTCCAATTATTCCACCCACGATTACTTGAACCGGCGTTAATGTTGCTGCATCATTTTCAAGGTCACTTTTCTTGCGAATACCAATAAAAGCAAACATCACTGCTTTTGCAATTTGTCCAATGGTTGCTTTATTTGGTTTTTCAGACATCTATTGAGCCTATGTATTATCAGTTTTTAACTGCATTTACACCTTCTGGTAATTCAAAAAAAGTGTATGAAATCGTTACAGTATGAATTTCCGCCGGCAAGCCAGGCTCTATCACAAATTGCACTGGCATTTGCCTAGTTTCTTTTGGTTTCAAAACCTGTTTCGTGAAACAAAAACATTCAAATTTCTTCAAATGCTTATCCAGATAGCGCGGACTATAACTAGGTATTGCCTGTCCAACTACTTCCCGGTCTGAATCATTTGTTATTTCGTACATCACATTCACAGATTCACCTGGGTGTATACGAGCGCTGGTTTGAAGAGGTTTGAATTGCCATGGTAATCCACGTGTATTGGCATCAAACTCAATTGTTATCCATCGTTCTTCATCCACCCAGTTATCTTTTGCGCGAACATCGGGACGTAACAGATTATTAATTCCAGTTACTTCACAAAATTTCTCATAAAATGGGACTAGTGCATAACCAAAAACAAACATAACCAATGTGAAAACCAACAACTTCTTCATCATTGAGGCATTTGCCCTGGAATTGTTATTCACCATTCCCATTGTTTTAATATAACCGTAACATAAAGCGCCACAACTGTAATTAGCAAAAATATTGCTGTTTTAAGTTTTTTACGCTTCAAATCTGTTTCTTGTGACATACGTTTCTCTTATTGTTATTTAACAATAGGTGGCTTTTCAAAACTATGATATGGAGCCGGAGTTGGCAAGTGCGTCCATTCCAAAGTTGTAGCGCCATCCCAAGGTTTCTCAGGTGCTTTTTCTCCGCTACGAATAGTACTGATCATTATGTAGAGGAAAAGAAGTTGAGTTAATCCAAACCCGAATGCACCGATACTAGAAATCATATTGAAATCTGCAAATTGCAAATTGTAATCTGGAATTCTACGCGGCATACCAGCCAATCCTAAGAAATGCTGAACAAAGAATGTCAGATTAAAGAAAAACATGGATAACCAGAAATGCCATTTACCTAGCGTCTCGTTGTACATACGACCAGTCCATTTTGGAATCCAGTAATACGCTCCTGCAAACAAGGCAAACAGAGAACCCGATACCAAAACATAATGAAAATGCGCAATCACATAATAAGTATCTTGCACTTGTATATCGATTGGCACAATTGCACAAATAACACCACTAAAACCACCAATGACAAACAAGAATATAAATCCAATTGAAAATAACATTGGGGTTTCAAATGACATCGAGCCACGCCACATGGTGGCCGTCCAGTTAAACACTTTCACACCGGTTGGAACAGCAATCAGCATCGTCGCATACATAAAGAACAATTGGCCTACAGTCGGCATACCCGCCGTAAACATGTGATGAGCCCATACCACACAGGATAAAATTGCGATTGAAGCTGTTGCATAAACCATCGAAGAATAACCAAACAACGGTTTACGCGAAAAGGTCGGAATAACTTCTGAAACAATACCAAAAGACGGCAAAATCATAATATAAACTTCTGGATGTCCAAAGAACCAGAAAATATGTTGAAACATTACCGGATCACCACCGCCTGCAGCATTAAAGAAGCTTGTTCCAAAATGACGATCTGTCAATAACATTGTCACTACGCCAGCCAAAACAGGCATTACCAAAACCAACAAATACGCAGTTATCAACCATGTCCATACAAACATAGGCATTTTCATGAGCGTCATACCAGGAGCCCGCATATTCAAGATGGTCGTAATGATATTAATCGATCCCATAATGGAAGATGCACCTAAGATATGAACTGAAAAAATCATCAGATCCACACCCAAACCGCCTTGAGTTGACAGTGGCGGATAAAATGTCCAGCCTCCTGCAGCCGCCCCGCCTGGCACAAAGAATGAACCCACCAGTAACGTTGCCGCTACCGGCAATAGCCAGAAACTCCAATTATTCATTCTCGCAAAAGCCATATCCGGCGCGCCGATCATCAACGGCACTTGCCAGTTAGCAAACCCTACGAAAGCTGGCATGATGGCACCAAAAACCATAATCAGACCATGCAACGTAGTAAATTGATTAAATAATTCCGGTTCTAAAATTTGAATCCCAGGTTGAAACAATTCGGCACGAATACCCATTGCCAATGTTCCACCCACTAAAAACATTGCAAAACTGAACCACAAATACATTGTTCCAATGTCTTTGTGATTGGTCGTCGTGATCCAACGCATTATTCCGCTTGGATGATGATCATCATGTCCGTGACCATGCGCGTCACCATGTACTGCTGCCATAGTTATCTCCTTTTACTTATTTTCAACATGCATTGATGTTTTAACTGCTGATGCATTCATTTGAGCAGTTACCCATTTGGTATACTCATCTGCTTCCATCACTTCCACAACAATCGGCATATACCCGTGATCCTTACCGCATAACTCAGCACATTGACCACGATAAATTCCGGGCTTATCCGCAGTAAACCAAGTATCACGAATAAAACCAGGAATAGCATCTTGTTTTATACCCAGCGCAGGCACCCACCAAGCATGAAGTACATCGTTCGCAGTCAAAATTACACGTACTTTTTTTCCGACCGGCACCACCACGCGATTATCCACCTCAAGCAGATAATTCTCACCTTTTGGTTCTTTATTTTCAATCTGTGCTCTTGGAGTGGATAATTTGCTAAAAAAGCTAATGCCCTCACCCTCTCCTTGAAGATAATCGTATTCCCACATCCATTGATAACCTGTGGCCTTAATTGTCATATCTGGACTTGAAGTATCTTTCATTGCAATAACAGTTTTTGTAGCGGGCCAAGCCATTACAACAAGAATAAGACACGGTATTATCGTCCACACAATTTCTACTGCAGTACTGTGATGAAAATTCGCAGCCTTATAGCCCAAAGATTTGCGGTGTTTAAGTACAGAATAGAACATAACACCGAATACACCAATAAAAATTACCAAGCAGATCCACAAAAGCACAATATGCTGATCATAAATATCTTTTGCAATTACACTCTGCGGCTCAGGCAAGTTATATTTAGATCCTACCGCCATGCTCGAATACAAAGCGAGAGCGAATACCCCCGCCCAGGTTACAACTGATTTACTTCTCATATTTCCCCCCACATGATATTACTAATTTTACAGATCTCAGGTACGACTAGGAACGATAGAAATCTAAACGTTAACCATATTCACCTAGCTTACGGAAGTCATACGTCAGAATCCTGTTTTTTGTTAAAACCACACCATGATTGACGATAATTGCATTTCCTTGGTCGAATTTCCTTATTATCCGTAACTTAGATTTTCTTAGTTATAGATATCTTCCATATGCTAATTAATCGAGTCGAAATTCTAGCACGCTGACGCAGCTCAAACAAGGAAAAATCATGATTTTTATAGCAATATTCCCCTGCTTTTAAAATGGTATTCCAATTTAATGACTCATCAAAAGAAGAAAAACTTTTACATAAAAAGCAATTTTTCCAAGCTAACCATTCCTTAAAAACCAATTTTTCAACCAATCAAAATTCAGATTGGATGCGCTAGAAATTATTTGCCACTAAAACGTGTTACTTAATCCAAGGGCTAAAGATGCTAAACGATGTAGAGTTTTGCATAGATCATGACTTGATAACCGCTTAGAATTGAGTATTTACGACATTAATATTGATTTGAGAAAGCTTCCGTTTAATTCCCCCTCTATTACCATTTGACCTATAGAGGTTTTGCATATTTTTTTCACTACATATTGTACTTTCGGCGTATACGTCACGTTGTTTACTGATGCCTTAACTTAGCTTTGTTGCCAAGCATAAATCCTTTTAGCATCTCCAACATTCGCTTGGGCTGAGAATATGTCGCCCGTTAATCGAACTTTCATTCGTACCGATAATTCATAATATCTATTCTGACTACACACAAAAAAATCAAATGAATTGCGTTTTTAATTCAATTACTTTATCGATCAATCTGAGGAAGAATAAAAAACCGATACATCACCCCCCATAGCAATCCGATAGGCATTGATAATAGTATTTAGTGCTTATTCAAGTAGTGATACTGCTGGGTTAGCTCTACCTAATCACTCGCCCGATATTTAGGTGATTTTAGGCAATAGTTAACGGGATAAAAACGATTGCAATCAATAAAATCAGAAAATAACCCGCTATTGGCATGATAGGCCAGTGACACTAATACAATTAACTAGGCTGGACCGCGTTCGGAGTTTGCGGCTGTTCTTTTAATAGTGGTATAACCACTTTTTCCAGCTTATTGAGATTAACTCGCCCCAAAAAGGTTTCAACAATCCCCCCTGAACGATTAATCACAACGGTATAAGGAAGCGCGGAATGTCGGTTTCCAGCTGTCTCCAGCAGCGACCAGGTACTTAAGCTACCTATTAAGACTGGGTAATTGATACCAAATTCTTCACTAAACATTTTCACCTTATCTACTTGATCGATAGCGATGCCTACAAACACCAATCCCTGATCCCTGAATTTCTTCTGAGTCTCTATGAACTCAGGAATTTCCTCACGGCATGGCGTACACCAGGTAGCCCAGAAATTTACTACCACGACATTTCCCAACCACTGTGAAATAGCTTGAATTTGTCCATCGACATTAGGCAAATTTGTTTCAAAAATTGCTTTTGCACCTTGTTGACTAACCTCTGCGGAAAGTACGGATTGCGAACCACCCATGAGTTGCGACCGCACCATAAAGCCCGTGGTAATTGCGAGCACGGCTAATCCAGCATAGATCAATAGTTGTTTTAATTTTGCCATGATGGCCCTTTCAAATCAGTACCGCGTTCAGCACGGTCAAAAAATCATTCTTATTTAGAAAACCAATAATCTTAATGTCAGGAACGTCATTGCCTTGACGATCAATGAATAAGATACCCGGCGGACCAAAAAGCTTAAAGCGTTTAAGTAATGCGGCATCATCGACAGTACCCGCTGTCACATCAATCTGCAACAGAACCGTATCCTGTAGCCGAGCTTGCACCGTGCTATCAGAGAGGGTAAAGCGTTCCATTTCCTTGCAAGACACACACCAATCTGCATAAAACTTCACCATAATGTACTTACCGCTAGACTGATGAATGCGCTCATCCAGTTCGGCAACTGTTTTTACCTGCTGGAAAGGTAACGCAGCATAACTTGCAGGAATAGTTTCTCCAAAATTTACCGCATCTGCTGCCACACTAAGTTTCGAAAGTGGTTGCAAGACATCTCGGCTACCTGACAAAACACCAATGAGCAAAGCAATGCCCGTTAGCAATGCGATCACACCAATTCCCTTGAGAAATTTTTGTATTCCCGAAGCTCTTTCCGGCAATGGATCAATCGCATGTAGATAAATCGCAGAAATAATCAGTAAAGCCGCCCATAACAACATATAAACCACTTCGTTGATCACCGGGGAAATAAGCCAAATTGCAACGCCAAGCAATAATACTCCAAAAAATCGCTTGATCGACTCCATCCAGGGTCCCGTTTTTGGCAATAATGCCCCTGCTGAAGTGCCTAGTAACAACAACGGCATGCCCATACCAAGCGCCATAACAAACAATGCTGAACCACCCAAGATCACATCCCGAGTCTGACTGATGTACAACAAAGCCCCTGCTAATGGAGCAGCAACACATGGACCGACAATTAGTGCAGATAATGCCCCCATACCAAAAACGCCAGTTAAGTGACCACCCTTCAGTTGCCCAGCCTCTTGAGATAATTTAGTTTGCAGCGCTCCGGGTAACTGCAACTCGTAAAAACCAAACATTGAGAAAGACAACAATACGAAAATAAATGCAAATGTGCCTAACACCCATGCATTTTGCAATGCTGCAGATAGCATGGCACCGGACAACCCTGCTGCCACTCCAGCAATAGCGTAAGTAATCGCCATTCCCAGCACATACGCCAACGCTAGAATAAAACCGTGCTTTTTGGTGACATGTTTGCCGCGATTAGCGATAATCCCGGACAGAATCGGAAACATCGGAAAGACGCAAGGTGTAAACGCTAGTAACAAACCAATACCAAAAAATCCGGTCAATATCAGCCAATAATCACCGGATTGAAACATCCGGTCAATTTTGTAAGCTTCCGTTTCAATTGCAGGTGCCTTGGATGGCAACTGAAACAGTTCAGCCGTTGCATCAATTCCAGCTGCCGTAGCTTCTCTGCTTACAGCTTCTGCAACTGTTCCAATGACAGCTTGTACTGCTGGTAATGTCAAATCAATGACTTTGCTAATTGGCGCATAACATACGCCGACCGGCTCATTACACCCTTGATATGTTGCTGATAATGTTAGAGGTAGTTCGCTTGCTGAATCTTCGCGTTTTAGCGAGATAACGGCTTGTATCGGATTATAGTAAACTTCCATTTGACCAAACGTCTGGTCATCTTTCATTTTTCCCTGCGGCAATGTGATCTTATCAATAGTCGCTCCATCCTGCTTAGGCTCAAAAGCAATTTTGTCGCGATAAAGATAATAATCTTTCGCGGGTGTCAAATTGGCAATCACGGTATTACCATCACGCACCTCTAG
>CAADGS010000078.1 GCA_900696615.1 uncultured beta proteobacterium | reverse complement strand
TCATACCCTTCATCTCGATTTACCTTAATTTCGATTCCAAGCCATTATCACTTTTTTTAAACCCTACAATCAAAGCCGATATTTCCAATTGATCAATTGGTTGTAACCGGTGAACGTTGCGGTTTGAGTGGATTGCAGTATTACTAAACTTATCAGCCCGCCGGTTCAACCGGTTGGATAAACTGCAGGATCGCTTTTGAGTTACATCGGATCGCGGGGCGGATGAGTTATTTTTTAAAGATAAATGAGCGGCAGAGCAGTTTATGCAAGAAACAGGCTTATGTTCACTGCTGTATTCGGTGTTTTAGGATATTTGACTAATCGGAGCCGGATGTAACGGTTTAGCAGATCGCTGAAAAACGATCTGCGTTACTACTACGGTGCTAAAAACAGACTCAAATGCGCATTTATTCAGTATAAACCACGAATTTTCATCCACTTTTATTGAGTATCGACTGCCTTGAAAACGTTATTCAACCGCTTGCTTGGCGGCGAAGCCGTGCCACGATTACTGCCAAACCGGCAATCAGCAAAGCATAGGTGGCGGGCTCGGGAATGGTTTGGATCATTTGTTGTGCCAGCAGTGTGTGGCCGATGGAGGTGGGATGTATGCCATCCCAGAATAAATAAGTTGAAGGATCGCATGCCAGTACGGCACCGCAGGCATCCGTTGCATTGATTAAATCGTATTGGGCGGGATTCATCGCCGCATCGGCGATTAAGCCGAAATCATCGAAAATGGTGACACCGCGTTCGCTTGACATGCGATCCGTTAATGCGCTATTCATCGTTATCGCCAACTGTTCCGCCAGCAGGGAAGCTTGCGTTCCTTGGTCTTTAATTGCCGGGGATAAGCCGATGTTGGGCACGTTCCAGACTACGATGCGTTGCGCGCCCGCCGCTTGCAGTTGGTCGACCAGAGTCCCTGTCGCGTCCGTGTATTGAGTTGTGGTGGTTTCTATCACTGTTTCGGGGTCGCTACCCGCTGCAATTGCCGCTAACGCATCGCGCACATCGTTACCACCGCTTTGCAGGATGTATAACCCATCTTGCGGTGCGATACCGCCGGAAGCATTCAGGAACATTCCGCCTTGAGCGATCAGACTGGGCGATAGATTTTGGTCATCCATACCGGTGCGCGCTCCACCGAAGGCGAAATTGCCCCCGCCCGATAGTGCGGGTTCCGCAAAAGGCGTCAATCCCAGAGCCTTCGCAAAAGTTATTGCCCATACATCGTTGTTGGTAAACTGCCCGGATGCATAGGGTTTGCTGGGAATGTAATCATTGCCGGTAATCACTTGATCCGGATCGGTGCCAATGGCTAATGCTACGTTTCCTGCATCGGAGAGGCTGTCGCCGAAGAAATACAAGCTAGAAAAATTGTGTGCGGATGCTCCCGCGGCCAATCCAGTTAAAACAACTGCAACAACAAGTTTGCCAAGGCAATTCATGAGCAATCTCCTATGGGAAGCTGTGTGTGGATTCATTGATACCCGATTGCGCTTTATCGTATCATAAGCCCCACGCGGGCCGCATGCGTTTTTAATAATCAAGCCTATGATTCATAAACTTTAATATTGAGAGTGAGCGGAAATTTATGAGAAAAATACCGATAATGCCGTGGTTGCTGGCGATTTTATTGATGGCGTTACCGCAATTTGCTTTAGGCCAACAAGCGAGAAATTTCCCGGTCGATAGCAAGCTGGGTAATCTCACCGCGGTTTCTTTCCCGGTTTTTACGATCAACGGCGTGCAGTATCAAATGGGTGCGGGCGGGCAGATCCGTGGCATCGATAATCTGATCATATTACCCAGTACGGCAAACTATATAGGATTGGTTCGTTATCAACTGGATATCATGGGTAATCTGCACCGCATCTGGATTTTGACTCCCGATGAGGTTAAAGCGGCTGAAAACGAGGGACAGCAAATACCCGCGCCGAAGAAACGTTTTTTCTTTTTCTAACAAGCCGTTGAAAAACTATCTGCGTTGCCGCTACGGCGTTAAGGGCAGACTCAACAAGCTCACTGTATGTATAAACTACGCTTTCTTTCCGTTTTTGCTTTATAACGGTTGCATCGGAAACGTTGAGTTTTAGCACGGTGGGAATGAACGTGCCAATTGTTTTTCATTTGCTTCCAGCTAGCCTGTGAATGAGCTCCTTGATTCGCATCACCCGTTTATTAACATCCGCAATCTGCACTTGCACTTTCAACCGATCCTGACCGGCCAGTGAATATTCGCGGCTGCTCTGGATCAGACGGATGATTTCCGCTGGATCGATGGGTGGATTGGGGATAAATTGAATCTGAATGCTTTCAGTGCTGGCGTCGATGCGGACAATGCCGAGCGGTTTGGCGGCAATGCGCAGGCGGTGGCAGTCGAGCAGTGCGCGCGCCGGATTGGGCAGTAAACCGAAACGGTCGATCAATTCGCTTTGCATGTCGTCGAGCTGGTCATTATCGGTGCAATTGGCCAAGCGCTTATACAACACCAAGCGTTCGTGGATGTCATGACAATAATCGTCCGGTAATAATGCCGGAACATGCAGGTTGATTTCGGTGGCGACACCGAGTGGATGCTGCATGTCAGGTTCTTTGCCTTGTTTGAGCGCTTGAATCGCAGTCTCGAGCATCGCGCTGTACATACTGAAACCGACTTCCTGCATTTCACCGCTTTGCGATTCACTCAACACTGCACCGGCACCGCGAATTTCCAGGTCGTGCATGGCGAGATAAAATCCGGAACCGAGTTCTTCCATCGCTTGAATCGCATCCAGGCGCTTTTTGGCTTGCGCGCCAAGCGCTTCTTCACCGGGTATCAGCAGGTAGGCGTAGGCTTGATGGTGCGAGCGGCCTACCCGGCCGCGCAGTTGGTGCAATTGCGCTAAGCCGAATTTATGCGCGTTATTGATGATGATGGTGTTGGCGCTCGGAATATCGATACCGGTTTCAATAATGGTGGTGCAGAGCAGGATGTTGAAGCGCTGTTGATAAAAATCGCGCATCACATGTTCCAGCTCGCGTTCCGGCATTTGTCCGTGGGCAATGTGGATGCGTGCTTCGGGCAGTAAATCGGAGAGTTTATCGAGCATCAACTGAATGGTGCTGACTTCGTTATGCAGGAAATAAATTTGTCCGCCGCGTTTCAGTTCACGCAGGCAGGCTTCGCGAATGATACCTAGCGAAAATTTGCTGACAAAGGTCCGTATCGCGAGCCGGCGTTGTGGCGCGGTGGCAATCACCGAGAAATCCCGTAAACCTTCCAACGACATCGCCAGTGTGCGCGGAATCGGCGTGGCGGTAAGTGTCAATACATCCACTTCGGCGCGCAGTTTTTTGAGTTGTTCCTTTTGCCGCACACCAAAACGATGCTCTTCGTCGATGATGACCAGCCCTAGATTCTTGAATTTGACATCTTTCTGAATCAGTTTGTGCGTCCCGATGATGATGTCGATCTCGCCGCTTGCCAAGCCGGCTAATGCTTGGGATTGTTCTTTAGCGGAACGGAAACGCGATAGCTCGGCTATTTTGACCGGCCATTGATCGGCTATCAGGCCGAAGCGGTCGGAGAAATTCTGGAAATGTTGCTCGGCCAATAGCGTGGTCGGGACCAGAACCGCCACCTGACTGCCATCTGCAACGGCGATAAAAGCGGCACGAAGCGCCACTTCGGTTTTGCCGAAACCGACATCGCCGCAAATCAAACGGTCCATCGGTTTATTGGAGGTCAAATCTTCGATCACGGCTTGGATCGCCGCTGCTTGATCGGCGGTTTCCTCGAAGCCGAAACCTTCGGCAAAAGCATCGTAATCGTGTTGCCGCAGCGCAAACCGATGGCCTTCACGCGCCGCGCGCTGGGCATACAGATTGAGCAATTCCGCAGCCGTGTCGCGAACCTGCTGCAAAGCTTTGCGTTTGGCTTTGTCCCATTGATTGCTGCCAAGTTTATGCAGCGGGGCGGATTCCGGCGCGCCGCCGCTATACCGTCCGATCAAGTGCAGTAGCGATACCGGCACGTATAACTTATCGCCACCTTCGTATTCCAGTGCGAGAAATTCACTTAATTCGCCTGGCTCGCCTTCGCCGACATCCATGCTAACCAAGCCGAGATAACGCCCGATACCGTGCTGCTCATGCACCACCGGATCGCCGGGGTTGATTTCCGACAAATCGCGCAGGATATTGTCTGTCTGCGTGGTTTTGCGCGATTCCCGTTCCCGCCGCCCGTGCACATGCGTGGCATATAATTCACTTTCGGTAATTAAAGCAAGATTGTTTTGTTTCAGAATGAAACCGTTGTGTAGCGGTGCAACACTCAACATGAAGGGTTGCGGGTTATCGAGAAACTGCGCGTAATCCTGGCAATTTTCCGGATGCAGGTCATATTGATGCAGATAATCGGCAATCAATTCGCGCCGCCCCATGCTCTCCGCCAGCAATAGGACGCGCCCGCCGGATTGCGTGAAACTGCCGACAAACGCTGCCAGCTTTTCCAGTGGATTATCCGCATGCCGGTTCACTTGCACCGAAGGCAGCGGTGCGGTTAGTTTTTCAGTGGCTAATTTGAAGTCCTGACTGCCGGTTAAAATTTCGATACGGGCGTACGGTTTTAAATATCCAAAAAAAACATCGCTGGTCAGAAATAGTTCATTGGGGGGGAGTGGCGGACGTTCGATATCCGCTCGCAGCAATTGGTAACGCGACTGCGTGTCGCGCCAGAATTCGTCAATAATGGGGCGGACATCATGATGCAGGCAAATGAGCGTGTCGTGCGGTAAATAATCGAACAGCGTCGCAGTTTGTTCAAAAAAAAGCGGCAAATAATATTCAATACCGGCGGGCGTCAAACCTTTGCTGATATCTTTGTAAATTTGTTTTTTGGATGGATCGCCCTCGAATTTCTCGCGGAATTTGCCGCGAAAACAAGCGCGTCCGGCTTCATCGAGCGGAAATTCGCGTGCAGGCAGCAAGCGGATTTCTTGAACCGGATAGATGCTGCGCTGCGTATCGACATCAAAAGTGCGGATGGTGTCGATTTCGTCATCCATCAGATCGATTCGATACGGCAGCGCGCTGCCCATTGGAAATAGATCGATCAAGCCGCCGCGCACGCTATATTCTCCCGGTGAAAACACCTGGGTAACGTGAGAATAACCGGCCAAAGTCAGTTGGCTGCGCAGCCCAGCCAAATCCAATCGCTCGCCTTGTTTCAGAAAAAAAGTATGCGCGGCAAGAAATTCCCGTGGCAACATGCGGTAAAGCACTGTCGTCAAAGGTGCAATGAGCACGTCGCATGCACCACTCATCACTTGATATAAAGTTGCCAGACGTTCTGAAACCAGATCGGAATGCGGAGAAAATGTATCGTAGGGCAACGTTTCCCAGTCGGGTAACAGATGCACGCTCAGTTGCGGCGCGAAATAGGGAATTTCTTCCAATAAGCGCTGCGCATCGAGGGCATTGGCGGTGATGACGGTGATGGGTTTTGCTTGCTGCGCCAGTTGCGCGACAAACAGCGAATCGCTTGAACCATCGAAATCAGCATAGCGGGAGACCGTACCGGGTGCCGGTGGAGTGTATTGTTGGTGCATTATTGGCATGCCAGTTCTGCAAGCGGTAAAAATGATGTGCTGCAACTACTGACCTTGAATCAAAATTGGCATATTATATGCCAGTTAGCCGTTGGAAAGCAGCTTATGCAATACGCAGGCGGCTTGCCATCAACGAAGGATTGATTAAAGTGAAATTTTCCGCTTTATTTACGATTTGAGCGAATACCGGATAGCGCTATCCTAAAAACCAGTTTTAACCGACCCGGTGTAATGAAATTTTTGAGTCAACGAATAACTTGTTTTGCGGACTTAGCATGAATGCAATGATGAAAATGAAGCTACCAGACCCGGAAAGGAGATCAATGCTGTTTCCTTGCCGCATCCTAGCAATGGTGAGTTTGGCAACATCGGTTTTTGTTCAATCGGCTTCGGCAACGGTATTGACGCCCGAGAATCAACAGAAAATTGAACTTGCAGTATGGCGCTATGCCATTGATACGCCATTACTGTTGAATACCATCGATTGGTTTAGCGAACTCACAAAGCATTCCCGTGAATCGGCCGCAATGGGTGAGCTTTCGCGCCTCAAATACATGCAGGCGCAACTCGAACTTGATAAAAAACGTCGTGTGAAACTATTTGAGGAATGCATTGCCATTGCTGACCAATCTCTAGCCCTGAATGGCAATGATGTGCGCGGCCTGTTCTGGAAAGCGGCTGCTATGGGAAAAATAGCGGAGGATAGTGGCATATTGAATGCCCTCAAAATGCTACGGCCAATGGAAAAAATGTTGTTGCGGGTGGTTACTCTGGATGAGCACTACGAAAATGCAGGAGCCCATCGCGCGCTGGGCCGCATGTATCATAAACTACCGGGATTTCCGGTGAGCTTTGGCAGCAATCAGAAAGCACTGCAACATCTCGAGCGGGCGTACAAACTTTTTCCTAAAGACGTTATCACGCGCGCTTTCTATGCTGACTTGTTGTTCGATACCGGTAACAAGACGGAAGCCCGTAAACATGCGAATTTTGTCCTGGCAGCGCCTATTGCCGAGGAAGATGCGCTAGAATTTACGGAATATATCCATATCGCACTGGCTATTATCGAAAAGACCGGCGGCTCTGAAGTTAAACTGGGAAGTTTCTAGTTTTGACAACCACTTCTGCTTAATTGCCACAATTACATCGTTTTTTATGACAGAAACCGTGATTGACCTGATCCGCCACGGCGAACCCGAGGGCGGGCGCCGCTATCGTGGCCACAATATCGATGATCCGCTCACAGAGAAGGGATGGACGCAAATGTGGAATGCAGTCGGCGATTACAGCGCATGGAACCACATCATTACATCCCCTCTGCTACGTTGCCGAGCATTTGCCCACGCATTGGGTGAACGTCACGGGATCGATGTTACGGTTGAACCGCGTTTTAAGGAAGTCGGTTTTGGCGAGTGGGAAGGACTCAGTCATGCTGAGGTGAAAATTGGCCGAATTGCCGAATATCAGGCTTTTTTAAGAGATCCGGTAAATTCCCGGCCGCAGAGCGCAGAACCACTGGATGATTTTATCCAGCGGGTCGGTTCAGCTTATCAAGAAGCTGTCGAACGCTATAACGGAAGCCATTTTCTGATCGTTGCACATGCCGGCGTGATGCGTGCATTGATTGCAAAAACCATCCAGGCGCCCGTTTCAAGTTTATACCGCATCAAAATCAGCAACGGCGGCGTGACACGCATTTGCCATACCGAAACCGGCGGCATGCTGGAAATGCTGAACGGCCGATTGTCCGAATGACCATCCCGGTGCACATCCCATAGCGCGTTCCAGCTGCGCCGATGTGCGTCTTCAAAGTTTTCCGGGACTACCGGTTAGCTTCTGATATCCGCTCCGCGTTTCCATCTATTTGATTGATATGCATCAATATATTTTGTTATTGCGCGCCTATAGTTATTAGATAAACGCATGAAACTAACCTTGAAAAGGATTGCGCTTTCGCGATTGATTTCATCTTCCCTTTATTGTTTTTTTCTCAGAACGGAGGAATCAAAATGAACACTAATGCTCTTTCGAACGACCTGTCAGTTGCACCAAGCGCTTTACCTTCCGGATTGATTCTATGGAATCGATTCGAGGTTGAAAGCGAGGTGCTGCCCAGCGAGGTCGGGCCGGATGTTCAGCTTGCCAATCGCTTCATCGATAGCTGGGAATATGCAGAAATTGTCCCGGGCAAGTTTGGCAATGGCCTGTGGATTGACCATGACTACAATGACTATGATTAGATGGTGGGCGGCAATTTTTTCGGCACCAATTTGCAGGACACGGGATTTAGTCCGCTGCAAGGCGCTATCGAATTCTGGTTTACGTTCAAATATGACTCCAGTGCTGAGGATCATGGTTTTTTCTTCATCAATGGCTCTGAATTGACCGGCGATTTTGATGATATGAATATCAATACTTTTGCAATTGAAGGAAGTTGGAGTGGCTGGTCGAGTAATGGCAAATCTTTTACATTCAGTATGGACAATAAGGCAGATGATCAACCGGGAATTGGGATCCGATCTCCCGCTTTTTCCGCAGGGCCAGGAGGAAAATGGGGATTCGAGGATGGTACGACCTATCATTTTGCTTATGTATGGGATAGCGCGGGCATCGATTCCACGTCGGACACGATGAGGATATATGTCGACGGTGAGATCGCGGCATCCGGTAATCAGGCGTTGCCAAAGGGGAACTTTGATCCCAATTTGTATGTGGGTACGCTTCCCAACCCTTTTTCGGACCGGACGGGTTTCTATGATTCAGTATTAGGAATTACCGACAATCTGAAAATCTGGGATTATGGCAAATAGGATTTCTCCGACAGATTCGTCGAAGGCGTCGGCCCTCAGGAAGATATCGTGGGTACGATGGGAGATGATGATCTGACCGGCACCAGCGGGCCTGATACGATCAAGGGATTGGCCGGGGCTGATACCATCCAAGGACTGGGCGGAGCTGACATCATTTCTGCGGGATTTGGAGATGATCTCGTCAGTGCGGACGATGGGAACGATGAAGTTGCAGGCGATGGGGGAAATGATAGCCTGCTGGGAGGATCGGGCGATGATACCCTGAGGGGCGGCATCGGTCAGGATCGACTGCTTGGGCAGGCGGGTAACGATATTCTGCTGGGAGGAAGCGGTCGCGATCGACTCAATGGCGGCGAAGGCAACGATACGCTGAAGGGTAACCTGGGCGACGACACGTTGTATGGCGACGCGGGCGACGACACTCTCCGAGGTGAAAGCGGTAACGATGTCCTCCGCGGCGGCGCCGGCAATGATGACGTAGCGGATTACAATGGAACCAATACCCTGATCGGCGGATTGGGCAACGACACACTCACCGGCGGTCTTGGCAATGATACGCTGATCGGCGTGGAAACTGCGTCTGCAGGGTCAGGCACCGGATTTGGAGCCGGCGAAGTGGATGGTTTGCGCGGCGGAAAAGGCCGCGATACTTTTGTGCTGGGCGATGCCGCTCGAACCTACTATAGCGATGGCGATCCGTTGGCCAGTGGCGAGTCGGATTATGCGTTGATCAAGGATTTCAATTCCGCTGAAGATGTGATCCGCTTGCACGGTGCGCGTGACTCCTACAGTCTAGATATATACACGGTCGCTGCCGGCAAGCTCGAGGCGGCCATCCTGTATGATCCAGGCGTTACCGACCGCGCCGAAATCATAGGCATCGTGCAAAATGTAACTGCCGATTTCGCATTGACCGATCCAGCCTTTAGTTTT
>CAADGS010000077.1 GCA_900696615.1 uncultured beta proteobacterium | reverse complement strand
TTGTCGCACCGCTTATCGCAACATTGTCGCGCAACCATTGGTAGCTGAATGTACCTAACCCGTCGTTGTCCGCAATAGTGCTAGTGTTCGCGGTGAGCGTGGCATTTTCCTGCGCTACCCCGTCTATCGTCACCGCTCCGGTTGGCGGGTCGTTGGTTGGTGTCACAACAAAACTGAATGTACCCGTTGCCGGTAGAGCAGCGTCTTCACCGCCATCGGCTAATGAGAATCCAAAACCAGCATTCAGCATTTCGGAGCTATCATGAAAAAAACTGACCTTACCATCGATCACGTCCTGAGCGGTGAACGATGAGGCAACAGAGCCGTCAAGCTTAACAGTGCCATTGGTTTGCGATGTCACCGTGTAGGTCAATTCCACACCTTCGTCATCCGGATCGGCTTCCTCGAGATCAGCAACCGTAAGCACATAATTGTCCGCCTCGGTAATTGCGGCAGCGAGATCACCGGTAATTACCGGAGCATCATTGGAAGGTGTTATTGATATAGTATAGTTTGCAGGCGCGCTGGCCGAAGTTGCC
This sequence comes from uncultured beta proteobacterium, assembly GCA_900696615.1. Taxonomy (GTDB): domain Bacteria; phylum Pseudomonadota; class Gammaproteobacteria; order Burkholderiales; family Nitrosomonadaceae; genus Nitrosomonas. Next base: position 4,701 of record CAADGS010000077.1, on the reverse strand, counting down.
GGCCCAACCGTATCCGATGCGACGACCGTTATTTCCCGGGTTCCAAGCGGATTATCGGACGAATTGTTATATAGCACTGAATGAAGCGCTGATTCCCAGTTGGCATCCGATATTTCGCCCGTGCCCTTACTAATGGTCAGTACACCCAAAACCGAATCATACGAGGAAATATAACCGGCCGGCAAAGAAGAAGCCGAAAGAGACTCTGCCGGAAGCGCATTATTGAGTGTGATCTCGATAATGTTTACGAAACTATCATCACTGGAAACAAAAGTAGCCGCGGCAAAAAGCGCTAAGTCGCCTTCATTTTCTGTGTAGCCAGCGCCTGCGCTGCCTAAATCGACTGTAATAGTCATATATTTTCCCCTTTTTTGTGGTTACTACAGTGCGTTCTCGCGTACTTACTTTTCCATCCGCTTCAAAAAATAAGGAAAAGTCGCTTAAACTATTTGTCTTTCACACTGAGCTGATTGCTGCTGGGAATACATCGCTTAAATGCAAAATTTCTTCCCTGTTACGCTGATTTTATTGAAGGGCAATTAAGATAAAAATCAATTAATTCAACAATAAATCGCTATTTGGGTTTAACGCGACGATTTACCTTCATACCCATACATTATTGCTCTGCGCACTGAAATAACAGCGAATATTCTCTTTCCAGAAAAACAAAAAAGCAGCGCACCTCTTATGCCCACCCACTGTATTTATGATCACCCACGCGATCACGAGACTGTTTTTATATTTTAAAAACACTTTATTCTTATATAGGAGTGATTTTTATCCAAATTTTTAATAGATGCCCCCACTTTCTGCTTCTCAGGATAAAATTGCCAGCTTAAAAAGTTAATTGGCACTCTACTTATTTTTATCTAAGTATTTGCTTAGATGTTTATTGATCGACAGTTCAGAGTGCATGTGCTAAATCTTACAAAAGACCGGGCCAGCTCGCCTTGTTCGTTATTCAACAAAATAGTGCCGGAACACCCAGCCATTTACTCTTTCTCGAGGTTCCGGCTATGAAGAAGTATAATGCGCGAACAAAACTTAAAAAAAGAGCTACAGCGAATATCGACTACAACCCCATTCCATATCTTTTACATCGCAAACCAAATATGACTCAGGACAATCAATCAGCCATACCCTCGGATGACAATCAAATTATTGCTGAGCGCCGTTTCAAATTAGCCGAACTAAGGCAGACAGGCAACGCGTTCCCGAATACTTTCCGGCGTGAACACTTAGCGGCGCAATTACATCAGCAGTACGGAGAATTCACGAAAGAGCAACTGGAACAACAACCGGCTACGGTAAAAGTAGCCGGACGCATGGTACTGAAACGTATCATGGGTAAAGCCAGTTTTGCCACGCTTCAGGATATGAGCGGACGTATCCAGTTGTATATCTCAGACGATCATACCGGCGCAGCAGAACACGCCGCATTCAAACATCACGACTTAGGCGACATTTTCGGCGCACAAGGCGTTTTATTCAGAACCAAGACCGGCGAGCTATCGATCCGCGTAACCGGCTTGCAATTGCTGACCAAATCGTTGCGGCCGCTACCGGAAAAATTTCATGGCTTAACCGATCAGGAACAAAAATACCGCCAGCGCTATCTGGATCTGATCACCAACGAAGACACACGTAAGGTTTTCACCACACGCTCGAAAATCATCCAGGCGATGCGTGAATTTTTTGTGGCGCGCGATTATCTGGAAGTCGAAACGCCGATGATGCATCCGATTCCTGGCGGCGCCACCGCACGGCCTTTTGTGACGCATCATAACGCGCTGGATATGGCGCTGTATCTGCGCATCGCGCCAGAGCTTTATTTGAAACGGCTGGTGGTCGGTGGCATGGAAAAGGTGTTTGAGATCAACCGCAATTTCCGCAATGAAGGTATTTCGACCCGACACAACCCGGAATTCACCATGGTGGAATTCTATGAAGCGTATCAGGATTTTACCTATCTGATGGACTTCACCGAGAAAATGCTAGCCGAAATCGCGCAAAAAGTGCTGGGCACGACCGAAGTCACCTATCAAGGCCAAACCATGGATTTGGCGGAACCGTTCGCGCGGCTGACCATTACCGAAGCGATCAAGCGATTTCATCCGGAATACACCGATACGCAATTACAGGATCGCGATTTCCTGATCAACCGGCTGCAAGCGCTGGGCATTCATTACAACCCGCACGACGGTATCGGCGGACTGCAATTATCGCTATTCGACGAAACCACCGAGCACTTGCTGTTCGAACCGACGTTCATCGTCGACTATCCGGCTGAAGTATCGCCACTGGCACGGCGCAACGACAACAACCCGGATATCACCGACCGCTTCGAACTCTACATCGCCGGACGCGAAATCGCCAACGGTTTTTCCGAATTGAACGACCCGGAAGACCAGGCGGCGCGCTTTCTGGAACAAGCCAAAGCCAAGGACGCCGGTGACAAAGAAGCGATGCATTACGACGCAGATTACATCCGCGCGCTGGAATATGGCTTGCCACCCACGGCGGGCGAAGGTATTGGCATCGACCGGCTGGTCATGCTGCTGACCGACAGCCCGAGTATCCGCGACGTGATTTTGTTTCCGCAGTTACGGCGGGAGGATTAGAGGACGTTGAATAATTTGCCAATAGTTATATACCGGAATTTTTATGGGAGATGATGTCGACATCTGACTTTTTTGTGCGCATCATTTCGCACTTTAGTTCAATAGCGATACGGAAATCGAACAATGAGCATTACTCTTAAAGACTTCGTGCAGCAGACTTTATTGGACATTACGACAGCCGTCAGCAATGCAAAAGAACAGTCGCCACTTTCTATTGCTCCTGGCTTTGTTGAAGGCCAAATACAACTAGAACCACAGAAGATTGAATTCTCAGTTCACGTCTCCGTGTCAGAAGAAAAAAGTAAAAGTGGCAAAAGTGGAGTCTCCATTCCCATTATTCAAATTGTCAAAGCGACTGTAGATGGAGAGCTTTCCAGTAAAAATGAGCAAACGACAACTCAGACTTTAAAGTTTTCAGTCCCAGTTTATTTTCAAGCCAACAACAATAAGATTTAGCAAGTAGCCCGGATAAGTCAGCGTCATCCGGGATAGATTTCTTGATCATCAATCCGCACCCACCACCCATCCTTCAATGATAAACTGCATGCCAATCAAGGTTTCGGAGAGTTTATTATGCCCGATAAGATGAAATGGATTCTGGAAAACATCAAGACATTGTCACCCCACGAAAAAGCGACGCTTGCACATTGCCTGATTTCGAGTTTGGATGATGCCAACGATGAACACGTTGATGAGGCGTGGATTCAAATCGCGGAACGTCGGTTCGCGCAACTTGAATCCGGTGCGGTGAAACCGGTTAGCTGGGAAGAAATCAAGCTGAAATTGAAACGCGAGTTGTGACAAACATTTATTTTCATCCTGAAGTAACACGCGATATACGTGAATCGGTCGTCTGGTATGAGCACGGGCAAAAGGATTGGGTGGTGATTTCATCAATGAGCTTGAAAGCGCTTATGAAGCCATTGCCGAATTTCCTGGCGTATGGCCGCAACTCGGGAAAGGGTTCCAGCGTTACATCCTTAGCCGTTTTCCATTTGCCATTGTTTACAGACAATCAAACGAGAAAATCTATGTGGTCGCTGTGATGCATCAAAGCAGAAAACCCGGTTACTGGCTCAATCGGATTAAAGAATAATAAATCAAGCTAGTAGCCCGAGCCACAAAAGAACACCTCTTGACCTCACACCACCTTCCTCCTATCAATCAAGCAAAGGCGTTTCCTTGAACCAATAATTGCCAATCTATTTCATCAACGCAAGCTGATGATCGGCCAATTATTTCTTTCGGCGTGGCTTTTCAGTGTCGGATCGGGGTCGACTGCGACCGGGTGCGTGACTTTGCAGAGCAACGGCAAGTCATTCAGTGAATCGCTATAAAACCAGCTGCGTAAAAAAGACAGCCAGGTTAAATTATGCGCATCCAGCCATTCTTCCAGCCGTTCGATTTTTCCTTCGCGAAACGATGGGGTGCCGGATACCCGGCCGGTGAATTCGCCATCCTTTTCTTCGGGCTCGGTGGCAATGAGATGTTCAATGCCCAGTGCGTGGGCAATCGGTGCGGTAACGAAGCTGTTGGTAGCCGTAATGATGATGCAGAGATCGCCGTCCAGCTTATGGCGCTCAATTAATTGCTGTGTGCCCGGCGCAATCAGCGGTACTATTTTCTTTTGCATAAATTCACTGCGCCAGGATTCCAGTTGCGTGCGCGGGTGGCGTGCCAATGGTTTCAGTTGAAAATTAAGGAATTCGTGAATGTCTAGCGTTCCGGCTTTATATTGCTCGTAAAATTCAATATTTTTGGCTTCGTGCAATTCACGATCCAATGCTTTCTTTTCAATCAAAAATTGCGCCCACTGAAAATCACTGTCACCTGCAATCAATGTGTTATCCAAATCGAATAATGCTAAATTCATGAAACCACCTGTAATAATTCTCGAACTAAGGGTATGGTAATTTGCCGCTGATGAATCAGTGAGTACCGATCCAGTGCATCCAGCGTCATCATGAGTGATGGCAAATCCCGTTTCCCATGCTGTAATAAATAAATGCAAATTTCCTCGGACAACTTAAAGCCGCGGTCATGAGCATACCTTTTCATAGCTTGTATTTTTTCTTCTTCA
>CAADGS010000076.1 GCA_900696615.1 uncultured beta proteobacterium | reverse complement strand
TTAGTTTATCAGCATATGAATAATCAGACTTAAGGTGAAAAAATCAATTTACGAAATAAAAAATCCAGTGCGTCTAATGCAGAACGCACTGGATTGTGAACCGCCCTTCTAAAAATGTGCGATAAATAGTAGGACGGTCAGTCTCTAATGAGAAGAGGAATCAAAATGATAAAGGGATACTACACAATTTTTTTTAAGTTATCTGTACGCGCGAACACGTAGTGGTCCATTACTGGTTAGTTCTATAGATTTAAGATTTTTAAATAATCCATACTTTGGAGGGAAGCATAAATTTCATTTAAATTAACTAAAGCAATTTTTTTGTTTGTCGTTAACAAAAATGCATAAACATCAGTGCTTCTAGTCGATCCCTAGGGAATTTATTTTCTCTAGGGATTTATATTTTTTGTTAAAGCAAAAAATATAAATAAAGACCAGTGTGCCACAGGGGAGAGACACACTGGTTAAAAGAACTTCCTATGAAATAGAAAGAAATCAAATGATGCAGTAAACCTATTTGTTTTTCTGTGCGATAACGCACACTTAGAAGATTATTGTCACTATGGCTTTTGCCAGATTATCAATAAAAAACGACTGTTGCGATGTTATGCAGTATTTTATAAGGTTATTTATTGCACAACGGCTGAACCTGTACTAGAAGGATCTCCTGTATTCGTACTCAAACCATCATGATTGATTGAAGATCCGCCAGAGTTGGTTGGATTTTGGAGATTTGAGGTTGGCGGTTGCTTGCTGCTTGGTGGCGAACCTGATGATCCAGGAAGATTAGAATTAACGCCTGTGGGATCATGTGGATTGACTAATGCAGGGTTATTTGTATTCGGTACAGCAGGACTATTTTGATGGGCGTCGGAAGGTGGTGTTTGAGCTAGTACTGGTGCAATCGCTAATAAAGAAGCGACACCAATTATTATAACTTGCGAAAAGCGATCTATTTTAATCATTTTTTTGCCTCACTAAATTATGAAAATACTTTCGTATTATGTCGAGCAACTGCATATTGTGTATGTGCGGCAACGAACTTAAATACGTTGAGAGATGTGGTATTAGAATTAGCAATGCTGTTAATTGCGGGAATTCATTGGCGGATTCAAGAAGATTTTTAGTTTGATTTGACTAGAGTCAGTAACATACTTATAAGCGGAGAGGGTATCCTCTCCATTATTAATCAACGTTAAAACTCTCTTAATATAGAAAAATAGTATTGCTCAAGATGTCATGCAGAACTATGCGATTTGAGGGGGGAGTTAAGTATGAAGCAGCAAAAGCAAGTTATCGCGGTACCCTCTTCAGGAGGTAAGCGTAATTGCGCAGGGATATTCAGAGGCGATACTTAAATTCTAGGCGCTTTTGCTTTGGATGGTTCATTAGATGAGCGGATTAACTTATTCATTGTGACTCAGTGACTTCATTATCTTATTGGCGGAGAGGATGGGATTCGAACCCATGTGCCAGGTTACCCTGACCAACTGATTTCGAGTCAGCGCCGTTATAGCCACTTCGGTACCTCTCCTATATTAGAGTATTGCTTTGTTGACCGAATGATATTACTCGATCTTGTTTTATGCAGATAAAGACATGGCATTGCGCATTCTCTGCAGTGCCTTGGCTTCAATTTGACGAATACGTTCTGCTGATACGCCCAATTCATCCGCTAATTCGTGCAAGGTCGCAGTATCTTCTTCTCTTAACCAGCGAGCTTCAATAATATAGCGGCTCCGATCATCCAAGCAAGCTAACGATTGTTGCAAGCCTTTCTCACGTAACAGGTTACTTTGCTCGCTTTCCAAAATTTGAGAAGGTTCTTTGCCATCTGTCAGGTAATGGATTGGACTTGCCGCATCTTCTTCATCGGAAATGGGTTCGAGCGAAACATCCGATCCATTGAAACGTTTTTCCATTTCAACTACTTCTTCAGACTTAACACCCAGTTGCTTGGCCATTGTATCCACCTCATCCGGGTTCATGGTATCCAATCCTTGTTTCATGCTTCGCAAATTAAAAAATAACTTGCGCTGCTGTTTTGTAGTGGCTATTTTGACTAAACGCCAGTTACGCATGATAAATTCATGGATTTCTGCTTTGATCCAATGTACGGCAAAAGATACCAGTCGTACCCCCCGCTCCGGATCAAAGCGCTTGACTGCTTTCATTAAGCCAACATTACCTTCTTGAATTAAATCAGCCTGCGGAAGTCCATATCCTTTGTAACCGCGTGCGATAGCGACTACGAAGCGCAAATGCGATAATATTAATTTCTGAGCGGCCTCGATATCGCCGTGATTCCATAGGCGCCGCGCTAAACAAGTTTCTTCTTCCTGCGAAAGAATGGGGAAAGAATTAGCAGACTGAATATAACTTTCGAGACTTCCTCCCACTGCTGGTAGCGTTAAAGCATTCGTCATTATAAAAATCTCCTGGTAATGGTTAATAACCGCTGGTCATCTTTAATTTTAGCACTCTGAGAATGAGAGTGCCAACATTTGGAAAAGTTTCGCTAACGGTGTTGCCACTTCATTATTGGGGCTCGATTTGCCAGAGATGGCTCGCGACAGATAAACGTGCGCCTAACCATCCCAGTAAAGCGGAGAATGCAATCAGGCTAATGCTGTCATGTGGGGACAGATGCTGTAGATAGAGATCAATGCCATACAGATGTGTAAATGCAACAGCCTCTTTATTAATTAACTCTATCGAAAATGTAACAATGAACCAAGCTGAGGCACCGCTTGCTAATCCTTGAATGGTGCCAAAATAAAGGAATGGACGGCGGATAAAGCTATCGGTTGCACCAATTAATTTAGATATTTCTATCTCATCGTGTTTAGTGAGTATTTGTAAACGGATTGTATTAAACATTATGGCAATAATTGCGACGCTTAGAATGGCTGCTAGCATTAGTACAACAAAGCGCCCTAGTTTGAGTAATGCATTCAGGCGTTCCAGCCATGCGGAGTCAAACTGTACATGTTCTACCTCCGGCCAATTTTGTATTTCTGCGCGCAATTGCTCAAGTTTATCAGAAGTGTTTTGCGTAGTATGAATAACAAACGCATCCGGCAGCGGATTATGTTGCAGATTGCTGGTTATGTCGGTGAGTCCGTTACTTTGCTGCAATTGCTGCAACGCTGCATCTTTTGACACAAACTGGAGGCTGACAATATTGGCGTTATGTTCTAGATTCCACTTAATTTTTGCGATATCTTCATTGTTAATTTCTTTTCTAAGAAACAAGCTCATCTGCGGTGAATTTGCCGCCTCGCCTGTAACCGATTGCAGATTTTTCATAAAGACATAAATACCCGTTGGCATGCTAAGCGCAATACCCATAACGATAATACTGAAAAGGGTGGTAAGGGGTGTGGAAATCAGCCGTTTAAGGGTCAGAAATAATACAAACCCGTGCTGTGTTAGCCATGCGCGAATCATACTGCCAATTTCCCTTGTTTCAGCAATAGAATGCGATGCTGTGTATCTTCTAATAGAGATGCATCATGCGTTGCGATCAATACCGTGACGCCAACCTGATTGAATGATGTGAACAAGGCCATGATATCGCGTGCATATTCGAGATCTAGATTGCCCGTTGGCTCATCGGCAATTAAAATATTCGGCCGATGAACGATTGCGCGCGCGATACATAATCGCTGTCTTTCACCTCCTGATAATGCAATAGGCATGGATTTTTCTTTTTTTAATAAACCTACTTTATCGAGTGCTGCACGAACACGGCTAGCTACCGTTTTGCTATCAAAACTACTGATTTGCAGAGGCAATAGCACATTATTGAAAGCATTGCGGTCAAACAATAACTTATGGTCTTGAAAAATGAAACCGATTTTGCGGCGTAAATAGGGAATGGCACCGAGTTTGAGCCTTGCAATATTTTGTCCGCTAATAGCGATGGTGCCGGAAGTTGGGCGTTCGATTGCTGAAATTAATTTTAACAGCGTGCTTTTGCCAGCCCCTGAATGACCGGTGAGAAATACCATTTCACCCGAGTCTACAGTTAAATCAATATTATTGAGTGCAACGTAGCCATCCGGATAGCGCTTGGAAACATTCTTAAAAACGATCATGAAATATTTACTGACAGTTACTGACAATAGTTCAATCAAACATTGCTTCAACAAACTCATTGGCATCAAACGGTCTGAGATCGTCTACGCCTTCACCGACGCCCACAAAACGCAACGCCGGGGGATTTTGCGGATATTGACCGGCTATGGCTGCAACGACGCCTCCTTTGGCAGTGCCGTCTAACTTAGTTAGAATTAACCCCGTGACACCTAGCGCTTCATCAAAGGCTTTGACCTGTGTAATGGCATTTTGTCCGGTATTGGCATCTAGTACCAGCAGCACCTCATGAGGTGCATCGGGTATGGCTTTGGCAATGACTCGTTTTACTTTCTTTATTTCTTCCATTAAATTCAATTGCGTAGTTAAGCGTCCAGCGGTATCGGCAAGCACAATATCAATGCCGCGTGCTTTGGCAGAGTTAACCGCATCAAAAATTATAGCTGCGGGGTCGCTTTTTTTACCCGCTTCGCTATCCGGAGCAATGACGGTAACGTTGTTGCGTTCGCCCCAGGCAATTAGTTGTTCTCGCGCCGCTGCACGAAAAGTATCGCCTGCAGCCAGCAATACCGAGCGGCCTTGCGTTTGAAAATATTTGGCCAGCTTACCTATAGAAGTGGTTTTTCCCACACCATTTACGCCTGTTATCATAATGATAAAAGGCTTTTGTGTGGTCGTATCCAATGGCCGGGCCAACGGTTGCAATAATGCAATCAGTTGTTCCTTAAGTGCCTGCTTAAGTTGCACCGCGTCGGTTAACGCATCACGCTTAACCTGTTTGCGTAGGTTCTCAAGCAATTGATGCGTTGCATTGACACCCACGTCGGAAGTTAACAGCATGGTTTCTAATTCTTCATAAAGCGCTTCATCGATCTTGCCGCTACCGAACAGACCTGATAGTTGCTTACCCCAGCTTTGTCGGGTGCGAACAAGACCTTGTTTGAGCTTGCTTGCAAAACTTGTTGGCTGACCGGCTGGTGGATTGGATTCGATATCGGGGGTAGCAGTTGCTTGCGCGGTATCTGCAGAATCTTTTTTGGATTTAAAAAAACTAAACATTCTGGTAGGCTCTATTAAAATACGCTGAAATTTTCAAAGTTTAATTTTATTCTGTTTAGACACTCTTAGGTTAGTAAAAAATGAAGCTCGATTACTCTATTGGCAGTACCTACTCTCGTGCGATTGTATTTTGTGGTTTATTGCTGATAAGCCTGTCAGTCTCGCTTCCGGCGTTTGCTAATACCCATGAGTATAGGCTTGCGAATGGCTTGAAATTGATTGTTAAGCAAGATCATCGCTCGCCTGTAGTGGTAACGCAAATTTGGTACAAGGCTGGCAGCATTGACGAAGTCAATGGCGTAACGGGCGTAGCGCATGTGCTCGAGCATATGATGTTCAAAGGTACAAAAACAGTTCCTAACGGTGAATTTTCGAAGAAAATCGCGGCAGCTGGTGGGCGTGAGAATGCATTTACCAGTTACGATTACACCGGTTATTATCAGCAACTGCATAAGCAGCACTTGCCAATGGCTATGGAATTGGAATCTGACCGGATGCGCAATTTGGTTCTGACAAAAGACGAGTTCGCAAAAGAAATCAAAGTGGTTATGGAGGAAAGGCGGCTGCGTACTGATGATCAGGCGCGTGCATTGCTGTATGAAAAAATGATGGCGATGGCTTATCAATCGCATCCTTACAAAAATCCCATTATCGGTTGGATGAACGATTTGGAAAATATGCGGGTAGAAGATGCCCAGGATTGGTACGACCATTGGTATGCACCTAACAATGCCGTATTGGTAGTTGTTGGCGATGTCGATTCCGATGAAGTTTTCAAGCTGGCGCAGCGCTACTACGGTGCGCTTGAAAAACGCCCGTTGCTTGACATCGATGCGCGTAAACCGCAGATTGAGCCGCCCCAACTGGGCACCAAGCGAATAACGGTCAAAGCGCCGGCAGAATTACCCTATCTCATCATGGGTTATCATGCGCCGGTGATTAGGGATGCTGCAAAGGATTGGGAGCCTTATGCGTTGGAAGTGCTGGAAAGTGTTTTGGATGGCCACGCCTCTGCCAGATTGAATAAAACATTGGTACGTGAAAAGCAGATAGCCAATTCTGCAAGCGCTGGCTATAGCGCAGTAGCACGCGGTCCGAGTATTTTCTTTCTTAGCGCTGTTCCGGGTACAGGTAAAACGGTGGCGGAACTCGAGCAAGCTTTACGCGATGAGATTGAAAAAGTAATTAAAGAAGGTGTTACCGAAGCAGAGCTTGCGCGTGTAAAAGCGCAGGTAATTGCTGGTCATGTGTATCAGCGTGATTCCATTTTCTCCCAAGCGATGCAAATCGGAAGATTGGAAAGTATCGGGTTATCTTACCGCGACATAGACACCATGCTGGAAAAATTGAAGGCCGTTACGGCTGAGCAAATACGCGATGTGGCGAAAAAGTATTTCAATGATGACAGTCTAACGGTGGCGGTTCTCGACCCGCAACCGTTAGAACAGAAAAAAACTATTGCAGCACCGAGCGGCTTAAGGCACTAACCGATCGCTTTTTGCCCGGGTTGTAAGTCATTTCTTATCGCCATGTGCATGATCATTATCTTTTTGGTGATCATGTTTTTGCATATGGCACATCATCCCGCTGATTTCCGCTTCATCTAGGAAACCATCTTTATTGGTATCTTTTTTATCAAACTTGGCTTCGTGATGCTTAAGGAATTCTTGTTTACTGATTTTGCCATCTTTGTTTTGATCAACGGATGACATCATATGCTCGCATTGGTGGCCTGAGTGATGGTTGTGGCCAGCGGACTTTCCATCGCTATGGCTATGACTATGACTCCCCCCTTGGCCGCTTTGATGTTCGCCTGTTTTGGCCGTATCGGTGGCAAACACAATTGGGGTATTCAATGTAAGGATAAAAACGGTTCCCACGGCAATAGCAACTAAATTTTTTGTTGATAGCATAGCATTTCTCCTAAAAAATAATTGAAAGTTCGAATTTTCTGAGACGATTAGCGTGGATTCGTTCCCGGGATCCGGAAATTGGTACAGTAAACCAGTATCTAATACGTACCAGGGCAGCATAAATAATAATCTGGATTTCAAGCAACAATAAAATGCTGGCGGTAATATTTCAATTCATTGATGGAATCATAAATATCAGCCAAGGCCTCGTGCTTGCTTTCTTTGGTCAGACCTGCTGCAATTTCCGGTTTCCAGCGTTTGGCCAATTCCTTGATTGTACTCACATCCAAGTTGCGATAATGAAAATAGGCCTCAAGTTGTGGCATTGAACGAACCATAAAGCGCCTATCTTGGCAGATTGAATTGCCGCACATTGGCGATGCGCCAGAAGGTACGTGAAATTTCAGAAACTCAATCAACTGCGTTTCAACTTCATCCTCCCTGAGGGGTGAAGCCTTCACCTTGTCGATTAAACCGGATTTGGCATGGGTAGACTTGTTCCATTTGTCCATGGCATCTAACACTTCATCGGATTGATGCACGACCAGAACCGGACCTTCAGCAATGGTATTGAGTTGCGCATCGGTAATCACTAAAGCCACTTCAATGATACGATCGGTATCTGGATTGAGTCCGGTCATTTCCATGTCAACCCAAATGAGGTTATTGTTATCTTGTGCCATAATTATTACGATATTTTTTGAATTGAATGCGCACAATTGTGTCATATTGGCACTGGTCCGTCACTTTTATACATTTCAATGAGCTGATTAAGTGATGACAGAGCTTATTTCATACCATTTTTTATTGACTTAACTATCAACTATGCACACATTTACATTGATTTTTCTTACTGCATTATTGCTGACAACATTCACACAGATTTGGCTGTCAGTAAGGCATATTCGTCATGTGCGCGCGCATCAGCATAAGGTGCCGGAAGAGTTTGCCAACCAAATCAGCCTGGCGGATCACCAGAAAGCTGCAGATTACACCTGCGCAAAAACTCGTGCGGGGTATCCGGGTATTTTGCTGCATATTTTACTGTTATTGGTATTCACGCTAGGCGGTGGCTTGAATCAACTCAGTGAATTTTGGTCGGTTTGGATAGATGAGCCATTGGCACATGGCATGGCACTGATTATCAGCACTTTTTTTATAATGAGTGTTGCCGAAATTCCCTTGAGCTATTACCGCACTTTTGTAATCGAGGAGCAATACGGTTTTAATAAAATGACGCCGGCAATGTTTTTTGCCGATCTTTTTAAACAAGCGGCGCTAGGCTTGTTGCTTGGCGCGCCACTATTATTAGGTGTACTGTGGTTAATGGAAAAAATGGGAGAGAGTTGGTGGCTCTATGCATGGTTAGCATGGGTAGCGTTCAATTTGTTCGTTCTGGCGATTTTCCCAACCTGGATTGCACCGCTGTTCAACAAATTCACACCGCTGGAGGACGTGGGTCTCAAGTCTCGCATTGAGCATTTGATGAACAAGTGCGGTTTCAAAGCGAGTGGCCTGTTCGTCATGGACGGTTCGCGTCGCAGTAATCACGGCAATGCCTATTTCACCGGTTTTGGTAAAACCAAACGTATTGTATTTTTTGACACCTTGCTATCGCGTTTGAATCCAGCTGAAATCGAAGCAGTGCTGGCTCATGAACTGGGGCACTTTAAGCATCGGCATGTAATTAAACGCATTGTGATATCGTTTGCAATGAGCCTGGCTTTTCTGTGGATGCTTGGGTATTTGATGGAACAACGCTGGTTTTACGAGGGTTTGGGAGTCTCGGTATCAGCCGTGCCGTCAATGGCTATGGCATTGTTGCTGTTTTTTCTGGTGATGCCGGTATTTACATTCTTGCTGCATCCACTTTCCAGTATTTATTCACGCAAACATGAGTTTGAGGCCGATGCCTACGCCGCGCAAAATTCTTCGGCAGATGATTTAATTCATGCATTGGTCAAACTATACCAGGACAACGCTGCGACGCTTACACCGGATCCGTTGCATTCCGCTTTTTATGATTCACATCCGCCAGCATCGATCCGTGTGGCGCATTTACAATGTCAGGGGCAAGCATGAGCGATACCGTATATGATTTAACTTCCAAGCAGTGTAAACCGTGCGAAGGCGGTGTCCCGCCGCTTTCGGATTCTGAAGCGGTTGCTTTTTTGCATCAACTGGAAGGTTGGCAACGGCAAGACAAGCAAATCAGCAAAACCTACGCGTTTAAAAATTACTATCAAACTATGGCATTTGTGAATGCGGTGGCATGGATCTCACACCGCGAGGATCATCATCCGGATATGCTGGTCGGTTACAATCAATGCGTGGTTACGTATACCACCCACGCGATTGGCGGGTTATCGGAAAATGATTTTATCTGTGCGGCTAAAATCGATAAGCTTTTCACAATTTGAGTATTTCCCGTAAAAAAGCCCGGCCGCAAACAGAGAGTCTGACCGGATTAGTGGTTGCCGCATTTGGTCGGCATTTTTCGGTTGATACAGCAAGCGGTGAAATCATCGCCTGCGTTATGCGCGGCAAGAAAGGCGGCATTGCTTGCGGCGATCGGGTGGAATACCAACTTACTACTACCGGGCAAGGTGTGATCGAGGCAATTAAGCCGCGCACTTCAAAGTTGTATCGCAGCGATGCATTCAAGGAAAAAATCATTGCTGCTAACGTGACGCAAGTGATTATCGTAGTAGCGGCAATCCCGAGTTTTAGTGAGGAATTGATTAATCGCTGTTTGGTTGCGGCTGAGAGTGAGAATATCGAAGTATTGATCGTGTTGAACAAAGCCGACTTGATTGAACCAACACGATCGGCGATGGAAACGTTGTCGTTATACCGCAGCCTGGGTTATCGCTTACTACCAATCAGTGCCTTGCAAGATGTTTCCGCACTGCGTCCCTATTTGCAAAATCATCTGAGTGTCTTAGCCGGGCAATCCGGCATGGGCAAATCGACATTGCTGAACGCGCTGATTCCACAAGCCCGGCGTGCTACCGCAGAAATATCCGAAGCGCTCGATTCCGGTACCCATACCACCACGCACTCACAGCTTTATGCTTTGGATGCACATAGCGCAATCATTGATTCTCCGGGCTTTCAGGAATTCGGACTCAATCATGTTCCGGAAGAAAACCTGGCATGGGGTTTTATCGAATTTCACCCATACATCGGTCAGTGCAAATTCAGCAATTGCCGACATAATCAAGAGCCGGGGTGTGCAGTGACCCAAGCTGCGCAGCAAGGAAAAATCCAACCCAGGCGACTGGATTTTTATCAACGCTTGCTGCGCTGAAATAATTCAGTTCTTAAAAACGAATCTGACATAGCGTGAAGTGTTACCGTATCGCTGCGGGATGCGGTCGCTTTATGCAGTGGAATTGTGAATGCGACATGGATCTGTTAAGCAATACCGCCTAATCCTAGTAGACTTAAGTCGTGGATTCCATTAACAATAACATCACCGTACCAAAACTCATCAATCAGCGTTGCAGTGTCGCTCACAATCAGATCAGCTAATTCTTGATCGCTGCGATTAGCGGGATCGTTCAATGCATCGGAAAGTAATGATCGGTATTCGTCAACGTTGCTGCCGTTATGAGCAAAACCTTTGAGTTCGCTTAATTCCGTATCGTCCAGCGCAGTGTATAGGTTTATTAACGTGCCATAGAATAAGGATTCGATGCTTTCATTGGTTGCCGGAACATTATTACCCATATGCGAAACCCCCAATTCATCAGAAGTATAGAGACCATCATCGATTTGATAACCGAATACAGGTCCAAAAAACTCGCTGTAATCCTCTGGAATAACGTTAGGTTTTACCCGGTCAGCGAGAGAAGCTGTCGATAACGCACCGCTGCGATCGTTAAACCTGACCAGACTGGCCAAGTCACTCAATTCTGAGTTAAACAAGATTTTGGTTTTATCAAGCCCTCTGCTGTCGAATCCGTAGGATAAAAAATACTCGCTGATAATAGCTGTTGAATATCCAGTGATGTCGCTGAGGTGTTGAGTGGTGATGCCGAAATCTTCCGCAGCCTCAAAAATTACTTCAGGTTGCTCAATATTAGCCAAAATATATTCGTTGGCTTGTTCAACGGTAATTTGATAGTGTGCCAAAACTTCCTGTCCTGTAGCCATTGGATATTCCTTTTAAATTAATCAAATAAGACCGATATTACCAGCGGATGAATTAGTTCGTTGCGCTGCTAGCGAGAGTAATCAGAGCAATTGTCGTGAGCGCAGACCTCGAAATCTTTTTTTAACATACTTATTCCTTTTGTTGCTTAAGAAAATTTATTGAAAGACTCCAAATCAAACCGGTTTATCATCATTTTGGATCAGCTAATCAAGGCTAGCTACTTTCGTTTCCAAAGTTTGAAAAAGAAACACAACGTGCGATTTTTATTGATTAAACATTCATTGACGCGCCAAAGGTGCTGCGGCATGATGCGTGCATCAAAAAACAACCGGCATTAAGTTTGTTTGCTGAGATTCTGAATCCACTAAGCGTGACCACTTTATGACTACCAACTTTAATCGCCGATGGGCAATGATTGCCGGACCGATACTGGCTGCGGCAGTGGCATTCAGTATGAATCACTGGGGCTGGCAAGCGCAAGCGTGCTGGACTGGCGCGGTGGCGATTTTGTGTGTCGTGTGGTGGATTTTTGAGCCGATTCCTATTCCCGCCACGTCGATCATTCCATTGGCAATTTTTCCTTTGACAGGTGTATTACCTCAAGAAAAAATTGCGGCGGCATATGGCAATGAATTGATTTTGTTGATGCTTGGCGGGTTTATCTTGTCAGCAGCGATGGAACGCTCCGGTTCGCATCGCCGCATTGCATTGGGTATGGTCAATGTCATGGGTGGTCATAGCAGTCGCCGTATTGTGCTGGGGTTTATGGTGGCGGCTGCGACGTTAAGCATGTGGATCTCGAATACTGCGACAACGTTGATGATGTTGCCAATTGCATTGGCGGTTATTACGCAAAGTCCGGATAAAAAAATGGCGGTTCCGCTACTCCTGGCAATTGCTTACGGTAGTAGCATCGGCGGTTTGGGCACGCCAATCGGAACCCCGCCAAATCTCGTATTCATGCAACAATACGAGAAATTTACCGGCACAGCCGTGAGCTTCTTGCAATGGATGAACTGGGGATTGCCGGTAGTGCTGATTTTTATTCCGATAGCCGGCTTGTGGCTAACACGTAAACTCCATTACCGCGGCTTATTGACGATTCCGCCAGCAGGCGCTTGGCGGCCGGAAGAACGTCGCATGCTGATTATTTTTGTATTGACTGCATTAGCGTGGATTACACGCCTTGAACCTTTCGGCGGCTGGAGTACTTGGCTGGATCTCAAAGGCGCAAACGATGCCATCGTGGCGCTGGTTGCCGTGGTTGTATTGTTTTTGGTGCCGAACGGACGCGGCGGCAGATTAATCGATTGGGAAACGGCCGAGCGCGTGCCCTGGGGGATTCTAATTCTATTTGCGGCAGGCATTGCCATTGCGCAAGCTTTCATGGAATCCGGTTTGTCACGCGCCATCGGCGATCACTTGACGATGCTTGCCAGCTTGCATCCATTGATAATGATTGCCACCATCGCCTTAATCGTCACTTTCCTGACCGAAACCACCAGCAACACTGCAACCACCATTTTACTGTTACCCATCCTCGCTGCCGCCGCGCTTGGTGCCGGCCTCGACCCGAGCCAATTGATGGTACCCGCCGCGATGAGCGCAAGTTGTGCCTTCATGCTGCCGGTTGCCACCGCACCGAATGCCATCGTGTTCGGCAGCGGTCATGTCACTATCGCCGATATGGCGCGGGAAGGATTGGCATTGAATTTTATCGGTGTGGTGGTGATTACGGTGGTTTGTTATGTTTTGGTGATGTAACAAATTAAATAAAACTAAGTGCTGGTACAAGAAATTCAATAAAACAAATTTGATATGTATTTTCACATTTTTCGGAGAGATAAAATGAATACTTTGTTCAATAAATTAAGCTGGATATTATTTTCTCTTTTCGGCGCATCCGCTTTCGCCGTCATAGCCCTCAATCGCGGTGAGTCGATCGGCGCGATCTGGGTCGTGATTGCGGCGGTATGCGTGTATTTGATTGCATTCCGTTTTTATAGCCTGTTTATAGCGAACCGGGTGCTGAAACTTAACGAAAAGCGCATGACGCCCGCTTATAAGCATAACGATGGCCTAGATCATGTGCCAACCAATAAGTATGTGTTGTTCGGTCATCACTTTGCAGCCATTGCGGGGGCGGGGCCGTTGGTGGGGCCGATTTTGGCGGCACAAATGGGTTATCTGCCGGGTATGCTGTGGCTGTTGGCTGGCGTGGTATTTGCCGGTGCGGTACAGGATTTCATCGTGTTGTTCATTTCCACCCGGCGCAATGGCCGCTCGCTCGGCGATTTGATCAAATCCGAATTGGGGCAATTACCCGGCATGATTGCGATGTTCGGTACCTTTTTTATCATGTTGATCCTGTTGGCGGTGTTGTCATTAATCGTCGTTAAAGCACTGGCAGAATCGCCGTGGGGGACGTTTACGGTAGCGGCCACCATTCCAATCGCACTATTTATGGGAGTTTATGCGCGCTATTTCCGCCCTTGCGCAATTGGCGAAATATCGTTGATCGGCTTTGTTTTATTGATGTTGTCCATCGTTGCCGGACAGTATATTCAGGAAGATCCCGTGTGGGGCGAAGTATTTACTTTAACGGGTGAGCAATTGACCTGGCTGCTGATTGGCTATGGTTTTATTGCTGCGGTGTTGCCGGTGTGGTTGTTGCTGGCACCGCGCGATTATTTGTCGACGTTCTTGAAAATCGGCACAATCGTCGGGCTGGCAATTGGTGTGATCATCATTTCGCCTGAACTGAAAATGCCGGCGCTGACGCAATTTGTCGATGGCTCGGGTCCGGTCTGGTCGGGCGATCTGTTTCCTTTTCTATTTGTTACCGTTGCTTGTGGCGCGATTTCCGGATTCCATTCGTTGATTGCCTCGGGTACCACGCCTAAGATGATTCAAACTGAGACCGATGCGCGCTTCATCGGCTATGGCGCCATGCTGATGGAATCATTCGTCGCAATCATGGCATTGGTTGCGGCAGCAGCATTGGAGCCCGGCATTTATTTCGCCATGAACAGCCCCGCGGCAATCATTGGTACCACGGCGGAATCGGCTGCACAAACCATTGCGCAATGGGGATTTTATGTCACACCGGAAATGATCACACAAACCGCGCAGAATGTCGGTGAGCATACCATCGTATCGCGTACCGGCGGTGCGCCAACACTGGCGGTTGGCATGGCGCAGATTTTGTCGGAAGTTATCGGCGGCACGGCCATGATGGCTTTTTGGTATCACTTTGCCATTTTGTTCGAAGCGCTGTTCATTTTAACCGCGGTCGATGCAGGAACGCGTGCGGGACGTTTCATGTTACAGGATTTGATCGGTTCGTTTATTCCTGCAATGAAACGCACCGATTCTTTAACCGCCAGCCTGGTCGCTACAGGGCTTTGTGTTGCCGGTTGGGGTTATTTTCTATACCAGGGGGTGGTTGATCCGTTGGGCGGCATTAATACACTGTGGCCGTTATTCGGCATTGCCAACCAAATGTTGGCGGGCATTGCGCTGATTCTCGCCACCTGCGTGCTATTCAGAATGAAACAAGACCGCTTTGCCTGGGTGACTGCCATCCCGGTCGTATGGGTGAGCGTTTGTACGCTGACCGCCGCTTGGCAAAAGATTTTTCACGACAATCCGCGCATTGGTTTTTTGGCGCATGCGGAACAATATCAGGAAGCGGTTGCGCAAGGCATCGTACTGGCGCCTGCCAAATCGATTGAGCAAATGCAGCAGGTCATTTTTAACGATTATGTCAATACATCGCTAGCTGCTTTGTTCATGATGGTGCTGATTAGCATGCTGTTTTTCGGTATCCGGACTGTTTTGCAAGCACGAAGCATTCATCACCCGACTGTCCAAGAAGCGCCTTTTGAATTGCTACCCGCTTATGCGACAACCGATAAATAATTTTGGAGAAAGGACAAATGATTAAGACTATTACTCAAGTTATTCAAAATATTGCACAAAGCATGCGATTGATGGTCGGTGTGCCGGACTATGGCGCGTATGTTGAACACATGCGGGTCGCGCATCCGGATCGATCTATCATGTCTTATGAGGAATTTTTCCGCGAACGCCAGGAAGCGCGTTATGGCGGCAAAGGCAGAATGAGCCGCTGCTGTTAATGGGATTGGCGCTAGTCAAGGAAGTAACCTTGCGTAAGTACCCATGATTTCCATGCGGACAAGCACAGTAGCGTAAAGAAAGCTGCCAATAAATCGTCAAACATCACGCCAAATCCCCCTTTGAGTCGGTCGTCAAAATACCGAATCGGTTGGGGTTTGGCGATATCGAAGAAGCGGAACAAAATAAACGCAGCCAATTGCCATGTCCAGTCAACCGGCGTAAAGTATAGAACCAACAAAAATGCCACTGTTTCATCCCACACCATACTGCCGTGATCCGGCGCGCCGAGCGCTTTGCCGCTAAGCCCACATGCCCAAATACCGGCAATGAACATGATATCGAGCAGTAATAAAAAATACAGTGGACTGAGATAATAGTTAATAACCCAGAATAACGGAAAAGCAGCAAGTGTACCCATTGTGCCAGGCGCCACGGGGATCAATCCGATACCACCCGAGAATGCGATGAAATAAGCGGGGTGACTGTAGACCAGGCCTAAGCTGGGTTTAAATGGAACCGGCGAGTTGCCATGCAAATCATCAGCCTCGGGTGCTGAAGTGTTCATATCCTGAGTTCTCCAATGTAATGATTTTTCCCTGGCCATCCTTCACGCTTATGCCATTACCCAAACATACTTCACCGATCCGCGTGAGGCGGATACCCAGTTCTTCAGCCAAGCTGGCAATTTTATTGCGATTGCTTGGAGATGCCGTGAAGCATAATTCATAATCGTCTCCACCCGCCAGCAGGCATTCGATTGCAAGTGGCATGGACAGGCGTTTTTTTAATATTGCAGAGCATGGAATCTTATCCATTGCAATACAGGATGCTTTTTCCGATGCGGTCAGAATATGGCCTAAATCGGCGAGTAAACCGTCTGAAATATCGATTGCACTATGCGCCAGTCCAATCAAACGTTGCCCCAACTCAACGCGCGCTGCGGGTACTAGCAGTGATGGCAAGCATTGTGCAATTTCATCCGCTGCAAGAGAAATTTTCTTTAACTCATGATTGAGCGCTAAAGCCGCATCGCCTAAGTGACCGGAAATCCAGATATCATCGCCCAATTGCGCGCCGCTGCGCCGTAATGCTTTACCGGTAGTTACTTCACCGATAATCTGGACGCAAATGTTGAGCGGCCCAGCTGTGGTATCGCCGCCTACCAATGTGACATGATATTGATCGGCCAGCTTGAAAAAACCTGAGCTGAATTCACTCAACCATGCATTTTTATTTGCCAATTCATCGGGCACCGTCAAAGCTAATAGCACCCAGCGAGGAGCGGCTCCCATGGCGGCCATGTCGGAAAGATTGACAGCAAGAGATTTGTAACCGAGCTTGTAGGGATCGGTATCCGGAAAAAAATGCTTTCCAGAAACCAAAGTGTCGGTGGAGACGGCTAATTCGGTATTGACGGCAGTTGCGATCAGTGCGGCATCATCGCCGATTCCAAGCACAGCATTGCGGGCAGGCCGCTTAAAGTAACGATTAATGATATCGAACTCTGAATTCACGCGTAAAAGTTAAGTGAAATCAATCGCTCGGCTTCTGTGCTTCTATTTCGACAGAACGTATTTGTGCGGCAATTTTGTCCAATACGCCGTTTACATATTTGTAGCCGTCGCTACCGCCATAAGCTCTGGCTAATTCGATGGCTTCATTAATAATTGCCCGATAGGGGATTTCTGCGTGGTAGATTAATTCATAAGTACTTAATAATAGAATAGCCATCTCAACCGGACTCAGTTCATTAAGCGGGCGATCCAAGCTGGGTTGAATATGTTTTTCGAGTTCTTCAACATGTTCCAATACGCCATGCAAGACTTGAGAAAAGTGTTTAGCATCAGCATGCTTGAAACCATCCGATTCACGTAACTGTTTTTCGATAAAGTCTGCCGTGCCGCCGGCAACTTTCCATTGATAAATGCCTTGCAGTAAAAATTCACGTGCAAAGCGGCGCCGGCTTTTGGGCTTATTGTTTTTTTTATTGGTGCTGGCTTCGGTTTTTGCAAGTGCGCTCATCATAACTCGATTTCATCAATTTTTATTTGCAAATTGGCCATTTCCACCGCTGCCCGGGCGACTTCAATTCCTTTTTGACTCATGCGGGCAATGGCTTGATCATCGTTGTCAGTCGTCAGGATACCATTGGCAATCGGCGTTTCCATATCGATTTGTACCGTCATTAAACCGCGTGCCGATTCGTTCGCAACCACTTCAAAATGATAGGTGTCGCCGCGGATTACGGCACCCAGCGCAATGAGCGCATCGAATTGATCGGCTAATGCCATTCGGCTCAGAGCCAATGGAATTTCTAAAGCACCGGGTACGGTTATAAGTAGAATATTGGAATCTTGCACACCCAATTTTCCGAGCTCGGCGGTACACGCACTGAGCAATCCTTCTCCGATATCGATGTTGAAACGGCTCATGACAATACCGATGCGAAGATCAGCGCCATCCAGATTGGGTTCAAATTCGAGTATATTGTCATAGTAAGGCATCATTGACTCCTGTTAATTTATTAATTGAATTAGGCCTACTCATCGTATTAACGGAAGTTGAATTTTAGCGTGAATGAGTCTCTACGTAACGGGCTACTTCCAATCCAAATCCGGTTACACTAGGCATTTTTCTGGGCGTTGCCATCAAACACATTTTTCCAACGTGAAGGTCTTTTAGAATTTGCGCGCCAATGCCGTGATGACGTAAGTCCGCTTTGATTGGACTAGAAACGTGAGATTCTTTAGATTCAATGCGTTCGATTAATTTAAACGCACTTTCTTTGCGATGTAATAAAACAATTACACCTTTCCCCGTGTCTGCAATCAGTTTCATGGCTTCGTGGATATTCCAGGAATGACTACCGTCTTGAATGTCCAGCAAGTCGATAACGGATAATGGCTCATGGACGCGAACCAGTGTTTCGCTTGCCGGATCGATGTCGCCTTTTACAAGAGCCAAATGGATAGTATTGGCTATCTCGTCACGATACGCTACCAATAGAAATTCGCCGTATGGTGTTTGAATTGGGCGTTGCGCAACACGTGTTATCAAGCTTTCAGTTTGACCTCGGTATTGAATAAGATCCGCTATGGTGCCGATTTTGAGCTGATGCTTGCGGGCAAAGTCCATTAAATCGGGCAATCGTGCCATGCTACCGTCATCTTTTAGAATCTCACAAATTACTGAGGCCGGTGTTAAACCGGCCAGTCTGGCTAAATCGCACCCTGCTTCGGTGTGTCCTGCACGCACTAACACGCCCCCTTTTTGTGCCATCAAAGGGAAAATATGGCCTGGCTGCACAAGGTCTTGCGGTTTAGCATCCGCCTTGACGGCAACTTGAATAGTGCGTGCACGATCCGCTGCGGAGATGCCAGTGGTAACGCCGCTCGCTGCCTCTATCGACAATGTGAAATTGGTACCTAAAGGGGCGCGATTGGCAGATACCATGAGTGGTAGATCCAATTGATGACATCTTTCTTCGGTCAAGGTCAGACAGATTAGGCCGCGGCCATGCGTTGCCATGAAATTGATGGCTTCTGCTGTTACAAAGTCAGCCGCTAAAATCAGATCCCCTTCATTCTCACGGTCTTCTTCATCGACGAGAATAACCATTTTACCGTGCTTCAGTTCGGCAATAATGTTTTCAATGGCACTGATTTTCATAACTATTATTTTTTAAATGCTGAATATTTAGCAATCTTGCCACATAGCGGGCCAGCATGTCGGTTTCCAAATTTACGCGCATACCCGGTGAAAGTTTATTCAAAGTCGTGTTCGCCAAAGTATGTGGAATTAAATTGATAGAAAACCGGTCCTCTTCGATTGCATTAATTGTTAAGCTGACACCATTGACAGCTATGGAACCCTTCCGAGCGAGATAGGGCAATACCGGTTGGGGTGCCTGGATGATTAATTGAAAACATTCCCCAATGGGTTCGAATTTAATGACAGTTCCGATTGCATCGACATGTCCACTCACCAAATGACCACCTAACCGGTCCGATAAGCGCATGGCTTTTTCAAGATTGACAGAATAACCGAACTGATCCAGTCCATAGGTACAGTTCAACGTTTCTTGTGAAACAGCCACAGTGAACTGACTGGGGTGCAATGCCGTAACAGTCAGGCAAATACCGTTGACAGCAATGCTATCACCGATTTTGACATCGCTCAAATCCAAGTTGACAGTTCTGATGTTCAGGTGCACGCCATGCATGGTGCCGTTTTCTATAGGCTGGATCTGATTAATTTCACCGACTGCTTCGATGATTCCAGTAAACACTGCAAATTTCCTAATCTTATTGAATATGTTGGGTCAAAGTACAGGTATTATTACCTGGAATTAACACTGCATGGCTTCGCCGATCCATTCAGTGTAAACAATATCGTATCTTCATGAGTATATCCTGATTGCAAGCCAATCAGACGTATTTCCGAGCATCGGTCGTATCGATAGTATAACTGTTAACAGTTAGCTAGTACCGCTGCGAGCGATTAATCATTTTGATTCAGTAGATTAAGTGGCTACAATGACTCTCACGGCATCGAGGCGCAAGTTGCTTGATTTCAATGCATTGGTCAATTGCTGCAGTTGCTGTTCAAAATAATGGATTTCTTCGTCGCGCACATTCGGATTAATTTTATGCAATGCCTTGAGACGTTCGATTTCAGGCCCCAAAGTTTGCTGGATGCGTGCTTCAGCTTGAGCAATCAATTGCGGTGCTTGACTGTGAGCTTGTTGTTCGCTTTTGAGCAGAAGTTCGCGGATCACGTCTTCTTTCATTTGGATCACTTGCTTGGCGATACTGGCTGCAACCGATAGCAGAAACTGATTGATCGATTCATGATCGAGATACGGATAATCGCCGTTGCCTTGCTCGTCAAGCAGAATGCGAATCACCGAGGGTGGCAAATAGCGACCACTTTGCTGCACATTTTGTCCGCCCGTTTCCAATACGTACAAGCTTTCCAGCAACAAAGTACCCGGTTCGACCCTTTTGTGCTTCATGGCTACCACCACCGCGTTGCCGTTTTCATGGCTAAGAATCCGATCCATCGCATGCATAACCATTGGGTGTTCCCAAGTCAGGAAATGCATATCTTCATTGCTCAGAGCGACGTCGCGTTGGTAGGTAACGGTCGTGCCTTCATCCTGCAAACCTGGAAACGGCATACTCATGTGCTCGCTTGGCTCGATCAAATAACTGCCAGTCCGGTGTTCTTCAATATGTACGCCACAGCAATCAAATACGGTTTCCATGTATTGTGGTAAAGCTGGATCGTCATCCTGAGCGTGTGCTTGCTGGTATAGCTGTTCGGCGATAGCAGGACGGAAAGAGTTATATTCCAGCAATTTATCGCGTCCACGATCCAGCGCAATATTCAGGGTCTGGTTGACCGATTGCGTGGTTTCGATCAACCCGGCGAGCGCGTCTGTACTAGCCTGGCGTTGATGGAGTGCAGCAATGAGTTCTTCCTCCACTTGCACAAAAACGGTTTGACCGGCCGGGCAGGTTTTTTCGAACGCGTTCAGGCCTTCGTGATACCAATGGAACATTACGGCCAGCGCGCTATTTTCCAGGTAAGGCACATGAATTTGGATGATTTCGGTTTGACCGATGCGATCTAAGCGGCCGATGCGCTGCTCTAGTAGATCGGGATTGAATGGCAGGTCGAACAGTACGAGGTGATGAGAAAACTGGAAATTGCGGCCTTCACTGCCGATTTCCGAGCAGACTAGTACTTGGCTGCCTGATTCCATGTCGGCAAAGAACGAGGCTGCACGGTCCCGCTCGATCAGACTCATGCTTTCATGAAAGACCGGGATATATTTGCCCGTTGCTTCTTTCAGTGCTTGCGCAATGTCACGTGCGGTCTGCGCATTAGCCGTGATGACCAATACTTTCTCTTGTCTTAGGTGCTTAAGTGTGGCGTTTAGCCAGCCGATACGCGGATCGATTTCGGTCCAGTAAGGCTGCTCTGGCTCGGCTCTGACTTGGTAGAGTAATTCCGGACATAGTAGTAACTGTGGCTTGGACAAACGAGTAGTTTCAAAAGTCTCCAAGCACTGCCGGTATTCATCCGGCAGTGTCAGGGGTACCGGGTTGAGCCGGCGCTCAGGGAATCCTTTTACTGCTGCGCGGGTATTTCTAAACAGAATGCGTCCGGTGCCATGGCGATCCAACAGTAAGTCGGCCAGCATTTTCCTTGCTTGTCGGCATTGTTGTGCAGTAGTTTTTTTATTTTGTATTTGCGTGAGCAATGCTTCGGATTGAGCGGGATCGGTAGTTGACAGGACAGTTTGTACAACTGCATCGCTCAAATCATGATGTTCGAGTAATGTTTCGACTGCTTTAGCAATGGGTTCATACGATTGTTCCTCAGCTATAAAAGCCTCAAAGCTGTTGAAGCGATGCGGATCCAACAGGCGTAAACGAGCAAAATGACTGGATTTACCTAATTGCTCTGGCGTGGCTGTCAATAACAGCACGCCCTTGGTACAGCCTGCCAGTTGTTCGATCATGACATACTCCGGACTGGCTGCATGCTCGGACCAGTGCAAATGATGGGCTTCATCGACCACGAGCAAATCCCAGTTGCCATACAGCGCAGCCTTAAATCGTTTGGGATATTGATGTAGAAAATTCAGACTGCATAAAACCAGTTGTTCGCTATGAAATGGATTTTCCCAGTCTTTGCTTTCTTCAAGCGACAGGCAACGTTCCTCATCGAAGATACTGAATTTCAGGTTGAAACGTCGCAACATTTCAACTAGCCATTGGTGGATCAAGGTTTCTGGAACCACAATAAGTACACGTTCGGCGCGCTCGGTCAGCAATTGCTGATGCAAGATAAGCCCCGCTTCAATCGTTTTTCCCAAACCGACTTCATCGGCTAACAGAACTCGTGGTGCATAACGCCGTGCGACTTCGTGGGCAATATAAAGTTGATGCGGTATTAGGCTGGTACGTGTACCAACCAGTCCAAACAGCGGGGCGCTGACCAAGTAATTGCGTACTTGCAGTGTCTTATAGCGGATTTTGAACCACTTGTCTTGGTCGAATTGACCGGCAAACAAGCGTTCTGTTGGACGGTTTAACTGCAAGTGATGGGCTAACCGTTCTTCATCAAGTTCTAGTTTTTCTCCGCTTTCGGTTATTCCTGAATAAACGATTAAGGCATCACGTTCATGGACTCCAATAACTTTTAACGTAATATCGTCATGACTGATTATGACGTCGCCTACTTTGAAAATTACTCGTGATAGCGGTGCCGAATGTTTGGCGTACGAACGAGTTTCACCCGCTGCGTTGAAAGCAATCGTAACAATTCTGTGCTCAACGGTCTGAACTGTACCCAGCCCCAATTGTAAGTCAACATCGCAAATCCAACGCTGCCCTGGCTTAAAATCGTGCATGAATTACTTTGTGAGTGATGAAAAGGAGCAGTATGGTAATGGAAAGTTAGGAGAAATATTACAATTTCTTTTGTTCGTTGAAATTATATGATGAAAATCAACGGTGCGAGATCGTTTTGCTACTTGCTAAACAAAGAATTGGGGTGGTTATAGAAAGAATTAGCCGATTAATCATCTTGGGAAAGATCCATTAATCGGCTTAAGTATCTGCATGTCTACCGGTGCCAGCACAGCATGCATATTATTTTGCTAAAAGTTCAAAAACAAATTGGCTATAAAGTTATGCATCATTTGATCGGGACGAGCACTGTGCGGTCTGTTGATAAATTGGTTCCTATAACCCAATTCAACGGTCGCATATTGATTGACTTTGTAACCCAACCCAACGAATGCGCGGTTCTGATCGTAGCCGCGTGAAATAAATCCAGGATTATCCACTGTGTTCATCGCAATAAACAATTCACTCTGAACGATGAAGCTTAGATTTGGATCTATTGCAGGCATTGGAACCGCTAGTTTAACCAGTTGACGAAACCGGTGTGCGACATCGTCACTACCAGAAATGGGGGCATTATGATCGAAAAATCGTTGCTCAAAACGGCTACGTGCTGACAATCTGCCAAATGAGAAATTATCGGCCCAGGTTACTTGTTGCCAAAGCCGGTGCTCATTAAAGGGATGAGCCACCGATAAAGGCTCAGCTGTCGGAGCCCAAGCATAACCGATCCAAGCCACAAATTTATCGGTTATCGCATAACCTACACCGGGACGGATTAAGGATTGCGTGAATTGCGTAGCGTCATTACCGAAACGACCTTGACCTTCCATCCACCATCTGAATTTCTTCAAATCGGGATTTTGAGGATTCACGAAACCGAAGTTGCCCAGTGCTGTAATGTTCCCCCAGACTTGAAAATCCTCTACTGTTCTGTCTGCTTTAGCAGGGTTACTTAAAATCAAGCCCAGTGCAGCCATTAAAACAAAAAGTTTTGCCTTTTTAAACATGCAATCTCCTTTAAACAATATGATTCAGTAAAACTGTAAGTTAAAGCCAGCTATCAATCTACTAACCTATAGCATGTAACAATTCACTTTGTCAGGTAATCGCTTACCTGAGTTTTTCAAACAATTTTTTCTTTTAGCAAGAAGAGTGACAATTATTATTACTTCCTTATTATGTCGCCACGCACATTAACATAATAAATGTAAAGAAAATGTTAAGAAAAACAACTGTTGCAAACAATGGTATTAGGACTAATTGCAATTAAAATTTAATGGCCTAGGTCAGCCGCGTAAAAAAATTAATTTAACCATTGGTGACGTTACGGCAAAGCTTGCACGA
Organism: uncultured beta proteobacterium; assembly: GCA_900696615.1. Lineage (GTDB taxonomy): Bacteria > Pseudomonadota > Gammaproteobacteria > Burkholderiales > Nitrosomonadaceae > Nitrosomonas. The sequence goes on along the minus strand of CAADGS010000076.1, from coordinate 908 downwards.
CAAATGTCAAGAAAGTGTTAAGAACAAAGTCATTAAAACCAACGCATAGCAGTAGATCTATAGCATAGATAGTGCATGCCGAAGAACTTTACTTATTGTCTTCTTTATCCACGCCCGACATCAGAAATTTGACTAATAGGGCAAAAACAAAAGGGATTGTGCTTAGTCCTGTAACCATATAATGCTCTGAAGTGAATTGATCGCCTTCGTCCATGATGATATAGCCAAAAAAAATTACAACTGGGGTAATAATCGAAAGCGTTATGACCAAATTAAATAATCCTCTCATCTGTTTTTTCCTCCACAAAATTATTTACCTAAAGTATATGCCTATTTGGTAAGGTATGCCCAGGCTAACAAGCTCGTTATAGCATCTGTTCATTACAGTGGTAAGCAGGGTAAAATTAAAAAATATGTATTTAAAAAAAATACAGATATACAGATAGATGGAATCAATATTGATCATCACCAATTTTTCCGATAAAAAGACTGCTTTAGCTTTAGCTGAAGCATTGCTCGGTCAGCAATTAGCTGCATGCGTCAACATGCTTGGCCCTTGCACTTCACTATATCGTTGGCAGGGAAATATCGAATCGGTAGAAGAAATTCCGGTGCTCATCAAAACCCGGCGGCAGAATTATGATCGGGTTGAACAGTTAATTAAGATGATGCATCCTTATGAACTTCCAGAGGTGATTGTTGTTCCTATTACAGGAGGTTTGCCTGCATATTTGCAGTGGATCGCCGACGAAACAATCCCGCTTTGACTTAAATTACAATTCTGAATAGCAATGCGAATAATCCAATATTTATTACTGATGTTATGCTTGACCGGTGCCAATGCTTCCGCTCAGGAGGGCGGATCTTTCAGTCTGTTGCACAAGTTGCAAGGATTGGGTATCAATCTT
>CAADGS010000075.1 GCA_900696615.1 uncultured beta proteobacterium | reverse complement strand
GTTTGCGATAAATCGAAGGGCTTGCCCTGATCGACTGCCGACCAGAGTTCCTTGACTTGTGGTGCATTGCGACCGGTCAGGTCAAAAATGAAGCGTTCGAAATTGGAGGCTTTAGAGATGTCCATCGACGGGCTGCTGGTGTGCTGGGTTTCGGTAGTGGTACGCGGACGGTAGACGCCGGTACGGAAAAATTCGTCGAGCACGTCGTTTTCGTTGGTTGCCAAAATCAAACGTTTGATCGGCAATCCCATCATTCTGGCGACATGGCCGGCGCAGATGTTGCCGAAATTGCCGGATGGCACGGCGAACGATACTTGCTCATCGTTGCTTTTGGTCGCGGCGAAATAACCTTTGAAGTAATACACGACTTGCGCGACGATACGTGCCCAGTTGATCGAATTGACCGTACCGATGTGGCGCGATTCTTTGTACGCATGGTCGTTGCTGACCGCTTTGACGATATCCTGGCAATCGTCGAACACGCCGCGGATGGCGATGTTAAATATATTTTTGTCCTGCAGTGAGAACATTTGAGCGGTTTGGAACTGGCTCATTTTGCCAAGCGGCGACAGCATGAATACGCGGATGCCATGCTTGCCGCGCATCGCGTATTCGGCGCTGGAACCGGTATCACCCGAGGTTGCGCCGAGAATGTTCAATTCACCGCCGGTTTTAGTAAGCTGATATTCAAACAAATTACCGAGCAATTGCATTGCAATATCCTTGAATGCCAATGTCGGCCCATGGGATAACCCTAAAATATGCAGGCCCGGTTCCAAGGTTTTCAAAGGGGTAATATCTTCGCTACCGAAAATTTTGGCGGTATAGGTATGGTTGATGATGCCGCGCAAATCTTCAGCGGGAATATCGTCTATAAAGCGCGATAAAATTTCAAATGCCAGTTCTGGATAACTCAGCCTACGCCAAGTCATTAATTCCGTTGCAGTAATTGTTGGGTAGCTTTCCGGAATTGCCAATCCGCCATCCGGTGACAGGCCGCTCAACAGAATTTCAGAAAATGTTTTTGGCGGCATACCGCCGCGAGTTGAAATATAACGCATGATGGTTTGATTCTTAACGGGTAATTACGATTTCAGGTACGTCAGCAACAATGCGCAGACGCGTTCTCGATTTCTTTAATCTTTGAGTTCTTCGATGCGAATCCGAATCACTTTTCCGGTTACGACAGACAAAGTCTCAATCCGTACGATGGCTGCATTAATGTTTTTCTCAACGGTCAGGTGCGTCAGCATGATGATACTCACGGTATTGGAATCCGCGCTGGCTTCTTTCTGAATCAACGCACTGATGGAAATATTATAATCGGCCACAATCCGTGTAATGTCGGCCATTACGCCGGGCTTGTCGATAACTTGCATTCTCATATAATACGCGGTTTCAACTTCTTCCATCGGGATTACCGGTGTATCGGATAATAAATCCGGTTGAAATGATAGCGTTGGCACACGGTGCATGGGGTCTGCCGTTTGCATGCGCGTAACATCCACAAGATCCGCAATGACCGCACTTGCCGTCGGTTCGGAGCCGGCGCCGGCACCATAATAAAGCGTAGCACCCACGGCGTCTCCCTTTACCACCACGGCATTCATTACGCCTTCAACATTGGCAATTAAGCGCCGCATTGGAATCAGGGTAGGGTGCACGCGTAACTCTATGCCTTTCTCGACGCGCTTGGTGATTCCCAACAATTTAATGCGATATCCCAGTTCTTCGGCATAACGAATGTCTTCGCCGGTCAATTGGGTAATGCCTTCGGTATAAACTTTGCTGAATTGCACCGGAATTCCGAATGCAATGGCGGACATCAGTGTGATTTTGTGGGCAGCGTCAATGCCTTCAATGTCATAGGTCGGATCGGCCTCAGCGTAGCCGAGTTTTTGCGCTTGTTCCAAAACCTGCGCAAACGACAATCCCTTTTCACGCATTTCCGACAAAATAAAGTTTGCAGTGCCATTTATGATGCCGGCGATCCATGTGATGCGATTAGCAGTCAATCCTTCACGCAATGCTTTGATAATCGGAATGCCACCCGCAACTGCGGCTTCAAAAGCGACAATCGCACCTTTGGCACGCGCTACCGCAAATATTTCCGTACCATGATTGGCCAATAAAGCTTTATTTGCCGTCACGACATGCTTGCCGTGCGCGATGGCTTCCAGTATCAAATCCTTGGCAATGGTTTGGCCTCCAATCAACTCCACCACGATATCGATATCCGGATGAGTGGTGATTTCATGGGCGTTATCCGTAACTATTACGCTGGGATCCGCTAATTTACGGGCTTTTTCCAAATCTTTATCGGCGATCATTGTGATGACAATATCGCGACCGGCACGACGGGCAATTTCCTCGTGATTGCGTTTAAGAACGGTATATGTGCCGCCACCAACGGTACCGACACCCAACAGGCCAATATGAATGGGTTTCATAACTCAAAGATAGAAATAAAATAATAAAATTAGGCGGATTATATACGAGCAGCAAGGGAAGGAATATGAAGTTATTGTAAATTGCAGGCATTGCCGCTTTCGTGCTGTGCCAATTCAAACATATGTGCGCAATGCATGTGCAGAAAAACATTAATTTCCAATGCGCTAGGGAACCAAGCTTTTATTCTTAAATTTTCTGAGCTAGAATTGAATCCAATTTCTAGAAAAACACCATATCCATTTGATAATTATGGGTGATATTCCATCATATCAAAGCGGTTTTTTTACTCTCTGTCGAGGAGGAATAGCGCATTATGGCCGAGTATTTAACCAAATCAGCTGCCCGCAATATTTTCTATGGCGGTTCTATTTTCTTTCTGGCAGCTTTCACGGTTTTAACCGTTCATAGCCACTATTACATGAAGACCATTGCAACCGATGAATCCACACTGACAGAATCGGTTGCTCGGGGTAAGCATGTGTGGGAACGGCATTCTTGCATCAATTGTCATTCACTGCTAGGTGAAGGCGCTTATTTTGCGCCCGAATTAGGCAATGTTTGGATTCGTTACGGTGGCAAACAAAGTCCGGAAGGCGCCCGGTCTGGACTCAAAGCCTGGATGCGCGCGCAGCCGACTCGTATCGAAGGGCGGCGGCAAATGCCTCAATTCAATTTAACCGAGCAGGAACTGGATGATCTAATCGATTTTCTGGAATGGACGAGCCGAATCAATACCCTCGGCTGGCCTCCCGGCATTTCCGGTTAATCCTCGCGATCTGTCGGGAAAATTCATTCAACAAGACGTTTTCATGGAGGCATAGCAATGAAATATCATACGCAGGGACTTGCTTTTCCCTACTTTGTCGCTGCTTTGGCATTGTTTCTGGTTCAAGTTTTGGCCGGTCTGTTGGCAGGCACCATTTATGTGTTTCCTAATTTTCTTTCCGAAACGGCGCCTTTCCATATTATTCGGATGATACACACGAATGCGTTGCTGGTTTGGTTATTGTTGGGTTATTTCGGTGCCAGCTATTTTCTGATTCCAGAAGAAAGCGAAAGGGAAATTCATAGCCCTAAACTCGCGTGGCTGCAACTGGGTATTTTTGTCTTTGCCGCATTGGCTGCGGTTGGTAGTTATCTGTCAGGCGTACATGAAGGGCGGGAATTTCTGGAGCAGCCTTTTTGGGTCAAAATCCTGATGGTTATCGCATTCCTGATATTTATTTACAACGTCACCATGACCGTGCTCAAAGGGCGCAAAACGGTGGTATCGATCGTGTTGCTGCTGGGTTTATGGGGTGCAGCCATCTTCTTCATGTTCGCTTTTTACAATCCCGACAATCTGGCTGTCGATAAGTTGTACTGGTGGTGGGTCGTGCATGTCTGGGTGGAAGGCGTGTGGGAATTGATTATGGCCGCCATGTTGGCATTCCTGCTGATTAAGCTGACCGGCGTCGATCGCGAAGTGATTGAGAAATGGCTGTATGTGATTGTCGGTTTCTCGCTATTCAGCGGTTTGCTTGGCACCGGTCATCATTACTACTGGATTGGCGCGCCGGAATATTGGCATTGGATCGGAATCATATTTTCTTTCCTCGAAGTCGTTCCATTTTTTGCCATGATGCTATGGGCTTTTTATCTGGTCAAAAAAAGCGGCCGGGACCACCCGAACAAAGCAGCGATCCTCTGGAGCCTGGGTTGTCCCGTGATGGCTTTCATCGGTGCCGGATTACTCGGCCTGATGCATAGCTTTCCATCGATTAATTTCTATACGCATGGCACGCAATTGACCGCTGCGCATGGTCATTTGGCTTTTTACGGTGCTTATGTGATGTTGAATCTGGCGTTCTTTACTTATGCGTTACCGGCATTGCGCAAGCTGCAGCCGTTTAACCAAACCTTGAATATCTGGAGTTTCTGGCTCATGAACGCGGCCATGATCGGTATTACGTTTGCACTGGTATTTGCGGGTATTTTGCAAACACACTTGCAGCGCGTGCTGGAAATGGGGTACATGCAAGTGCAGTCACAAATCGAATTGTTTTATTGGCTGCGTCTCGGTTCCGGAGTATTTTTCATTATTGGTGCATTACTGTTCATCTATTCGGCATTAGGGCCTGCGCGTGAGAAAGCCTTATCATCCAGCTACTAACGCCCGATGAGCGATCACCGTATCGTTCAACAATCTGCCGGAGCGGTGCATGACCCGCAAGTGGCGGCGCACGTTCCATTTTACCGGCCAACCGGTAATGAATGCGCATTGTTCGAAACGGCCTATCGCGAAGGTCTGCCGCTGCTCATCAAAGGGCCGACCGGTTGCGGCAAAACCCGTTTTGTCATGCACATGGCCGCCCGACTAGGGCGGCCGTTGCACACGGTTTCCTGCCACGATGATTTGACAGCGGCGGATTTGACCGGGCGTTATTTACTGCAAGGTGGCGAAACAAGGTGGGTAGATGGACCGTTGACGCGTGCGGTGCGCGAAGGTGGTATTTGTTATCTGGATGAAATTGTGGAAGCACGCAAGGATGTGACAGTGGTGCTGCATCCTTTGACAGACGACCGGCGGATTTTACCATTGGAACGCTCCGGCGAATTGCTGGAGGCTCCACAGCAATTTATGTTGGTCGTGTCGTACAATCCGGGTTATCAGAATATTCTGAAATCCCTGAAACCCAGCACACGACAACGCTTCATTTCTATTAGTTTCGATTTCCCGTCACCGGCTATCGAAGCTCAAATCGTTGCCGCCGAGAGCGGTTTGTCCGAACCGCAATGCATTCCCCTTGTTACCCTGGCGCAACGTTTGCGCGCATTGAAAGATGTCGATTTAGAAGAGGTAGTATCCACGCGTTTATTGATTTACTGTGCCACGTTACTGAAGAATGGCCTTGATCCCCGTTTAGCCGCCGAAGCGGCGCTCGTCGAACCTTTATGCGACGACCCGGAAGTTAAGCAAGGATTGCTCGAACTCATCAACGCAACGTTCGGCCGACCATGAATTGGCTTGAATTGGCCGAATTAGAAGAACAAACAGGGCGGTTATGGCACCGCATGGTTGGCACGCCTTCCAGTTACCGGCATTATCCGGAAGCAGCGGTGGCATTGGATGATGTGCGCACTGCACTCGGCATTTTTTTCCGCGGACTGGGCGGAACGCCGGGCGCGGGTATCGTAGCAGGAACGCCGCAATCCTCGGAACACCGTTTGACACTGCGGCAACGCCTCGGCCTGATGCAAGAATCGCTGATTCCGATTGAATGCAATGCGGAACGAATGTTGTTGCCGCAAGCACTGGATTTCTTTCCCGATAACAGCCTGAACCGGCAGCATTATTTCTGGCTCGCGGCATTCTTCGCCACAGCGGGTAATAACGGTACTTCACCGTTACTTAAGTTCCAGGATCCTTTACAAGCCGATCTAGCTTTTTTGCATCGGGCTTACTGGATAAGTCGATCTATCACCGAAAGCTACCCAGGCTTAGCGCAGAGCTACCGTAGGCTTTGCGCGGCCCTCCGGGAACAACGGCCGAACCGGTCACTGACGGTGCAAGAACAGGGTATCGAAAGCGTTATCCAGACAATGCTGGGTAATCAATCGTGTGCCGATACTGAAGGAGAAGTCTTTCTGCATGCTATCGTGCAACCGGCGCCGGATTTCACACAGTGGCGAGCAGCCCGGAATTATCGCCCCTTTCTGCCGGTACCGTTGTGGGGCAGAATGAATCTAAATCCAGAATCCGCACATGCCAGGCCGGATGTTCTGGATGACAATGCCAGCAAAAGTTCGGAAGCCGATGAAAAGCGCCACAAAAAGAAAAGCCGGCGGGAAAAACACGATAAGAGCGCACGGGACGATCCGTTGTTATTGAATCGTTTCGAGAAGTTGATGAGCTGGTCGGAAATGGTCAATGTCAATCGAGCGGTGCAAGACGACGAAGAGGAGGCCGCCAAAGATGCTGCCGAGGCGCTAGAAGAAATCACGCTTAGTCCACATGAACAACGCGCTGCCACTCGATTGAAGTTTGATTTGGATCTTTCTCCGGATGATGTCAATCCGGGGATTTTGATTGCCGAACTGGCTTATCCGGAATGGGATTTCAAGCGCAAACAGTATCACACCCGGCAATGCCGGATTATTTACCAGAACGCGATTGAAGATAATCAACGCTGGGAACCGGATTCTCACGCGAGAAAGCGTTTTCGTAAAATTCGCCGGCAATTCGAAGCGCTGCGGCCAAAACGCGAAATGCTGCATCGTCAACTGGATGGAAATGAACTGGATATGGATGCCTTCGTGCGCGCACGATGCGATTTGCATGCAACCGGCACGTGTTCCGACCGGGTTTACCTCGATACACGGCAACAATCCCGCGATTTAAGCGTAGCGATTTTGATGGATGTTTCATTGTCCACAGACAGTTGGATAGGGGGAAAGCGCGTTCTTGATATTGAAAAAGAAGCATTAATCACCCTTGCCACAGGTCTTGCCACATGCCGGGACACATTCGCCATTTACACATTTACATCGCGCAAGCGGGATTATGTGCGCATCTCCGAGGTAAAAGATTTTAATGAAGCGTTTGATGTCCGGGTACTTCGGCGTATCGCATCATTACGTCCCGGGTATTACACGCGCATGGGCGCAGCATTACGCCATACCGGCAAGCTTTTGAATCAGCGGACAGAGCGCCATCGCTTGATCTTGTTGCTAACCGACGGTAAACCGAACGATCTGGATTATTATGAAGGCCGTTATGGTATCGAGGATACTCGTCAAGCTATCGTTGAAGCCCGCCGTGCCGGCTTATCAGTATTCGGCATCACGATAGATCGCCAAGCGCAAGATTATTTTCCCTATCTATTCGGTAGAGGTGGCTATGCCATTGTCGCCCGGCCAGACCGACTATCTCATGTGCTACCGAAGCTTTATAGGCAACTGGCACAATAAAGAATCCACTTTATAAGCAATCAATAATGCTGATTCGAGTAACCTTCAATTAGTACCCAGACGTTTCCGGTAGCGTTGCAGAAAATGCGCAATACGTCCGATGGCTTCGGTTAAATCATCCACATTAGGCAAAAATACCACGCGAAAATGATCCGGATTCATCCAGTTGAATCCACTGCCTTGCACCAACAGCACTTTTTCTTCCAACAACAGATCCAAAACGAATTGCTGATCGTCTTCAATAGGATAAACTTCCGGTTCAAGCCGCGGAAACAAATAGAGCGCCGATTGCGGTTTGAAACAGGTGATACCGGGAATGTCTGTGAGCAGCTTCCACGCTACATCGCGTTGCCGCATAAGCCGACCTGTCGGCAAAGTCAGATCGTAAATGCTCTGATAGCCCCCGAGTGCGGTTTGAATGCCGAATTGCGACGGTACATTCGCGCACAATCGCATCGAAGCCAGCATATTTAACCCTGCGATATAATCGCGCGCATGGTTTTTTTCTCCCGATACCACGGCCCAACCGGATCGGAAGCCGGCTGCGCGGTAATTCTTCGATAAGCCGTTGAAGGTTACAAACAATACGTCATCCGCCAACGAGGCAATTGATGTATGCACCGCTTCTTCGTAAAGGATTTTGTCGTAAATCTCATCGGCATAAATGATCAATTGATGTTGGCGCGCTATCTCTATGATCTCAAGCAACAATTCTTTCGGATACAATGCGCCGGTCGGATTGTTGGGATTGATGATGACAATGGCGCGTGTGCGCGAATTAATCTTGGCGCGAATATCATCCAGATCCGGCAGCCAGCCGGACACCTCATCGCATACATAGTGCCGCGCGACACCGCCGGAAAGCACAACCGCAGCAGTCCACAGCGGATAATCCGGCATCGGAATCAACACTTCGTCGCCATTATCGAGTAATGCCTGCATGGTCAAAACGACCAATTCCGATACGCCATTACCGATAAAAATGTCATCCAATTGCACATTGCCGATACGTTTTTCCTGTGTGTAGTGCATGATGGCTTTACGCGCGGCAAACAAACCCTTGGAATCGCAATAACCCGATGCATCGGATAAATTGCGAATGACATCCTGCAAAATTTCTTCCGGTACATCAAAGCCAAAAGTCGCCGGATTGCCGATGTTGAGCTTAATAATGTGATGACCTTC
>CAADGS010000074.1 GCA_900696615.1 uncultured beta proteobacterium | reverse complement strand
TTGCAGCTTGCAGAAGCTCATGTTATCGCATCTTTTTTTATCGCAGCATCCACGAACGTTCTATGGAACGGATAGTTGCGACCCCTAACCGTAAATATTGATGATATTTAGGTAAGTTGGGAAAAGAGACTGTTACAATCGTTTTTTATTGCAAAAAGCGATATGAATTAGCACCAGGAAAACGACGATTATAAGTAGTGAATTTTTAACAAGTAATCATTATTTAGGAACCATTAATTAATATTATCTTATGGCTAAACTTGTTCGGTGGGGAATTTTGGGTACAGGTCGAATTGCTGAACTTTTTACCACTGATCTCAAAAAAACGCGAGATGCCGTAGTTTCGGCAGTGGCTTCAAGGTTATATGAACGCGCTGAAAATTTTGCTGCAAGACATCATATTTCGCGTGTTTATGGTTGCTATGAAGCACTAGCAAAAGATCCGGAAATCGATGTCATTTATATCGCAACACCGCACAGCCATCATAAAGAACATACTTTGTTATGTTTGGCAAACGGTAAGCATGTGCTATGCGAAAAACCGTTTGCCGTCAATGTAAAAGAAGCTCGGCAAATGATTGCCTACGCTCGTGAGAAAAATCTTTTTCTTATGGAAGCCATGTGGTCGAGGTTTAACCCAGTTTATCAGCGCGCCATGCAATGGGTCAATGAAGGACTGATTGGTGAAGTGCGTATGCTGAAGGCCGATTTCGGATTCAGAACTGCATGGGAACCTGAAGAAAGATTCCTCAATCCTGCATTGGCCGGTGGCTCGATTCTTGATGTCGCGATTTATCCTCTCGCGCTGGCATCGCATTTGTTTGGATTGAAACCAGCCGCTATCCAAGCGCTTGCACATGTGGGTGCTAGCGGAGTCGATGAACAAGCTGGCATCGTTTTAAAATATGCAAATGGGCAGCTTGCTGTGCTTGCTAGTGCTATTCGTACGCGTATTCCCAATCAAGCGTTAATTCTTGGCAGTGAGGGATTGATTTGGTTGCCCGTATTTTGGCGTGCGCGGTTGGCGGTACTTTGGCGCTCTAAAAAGATGCCTCGAATCACTTGGGGTGCATCCGGATATCAATATGAAGCGGCTGAAGTAGGTTCCTGTCTTCGTGAGAATCGAATTGAAAGCACTATCATGCCGCTGGCAGAATCTATTGCGATTGCGGAGATTATGGACCGGGTTAGAGAAATGATTGGTTTGCAATATCCGGGAGAATAAACTGAGTTTATCAACATTTGTCAGGTTGCTGACAAGCAATTCACGGTTGCTTTCTATGTAGTTATTATCAAAATTCTATTTCACGTCATTTTTCCGTCATATAAAACAGATATCGTTACCCATGGGAAAATTTTGGGAATGAGGAGTTGATATATGCTTGATGTTGATGGGTTGTTACACGATTATTTTCAACAAGCGCAAGAAACCGACGATAAGCCGTTGATGAAAGCTGCATCTTCGATATTAAAGAAGTTGTTGCATCAGGATGAGATCAATCGGTTTATTGAAAAGCACCGGCATTTGGAGGGATTGGAATTCAACGATGCAGTGCTGGAGCACTTTAACTTTTCATTCCAGGTTTCCAATAAAGATCGAACCCGCATTCCTGACCAGGGGCGTGTGCTAATCGTGGCCAACCATCCACTGGGTTCTATGGATGGTTTGGCCCTACTTAAATTGGTATCGGAGATCAGAGCCGATGTGAAGATTGTCGCAACAACGTTGCTAAACTGTATCGAGCCGCTGCAAAGCGTGTTTCTCTCCGTGGATAATTTATCCAAGTCGAGCAGTCATCGCACTAATATCAATCAAATTGTCGGGGCCTTGGAAGCTGAACAAGCTATTATTCTATTTCCGACCGGTGAGGTTTCACGCATTTCTCCGCTAGGGGTGCGCGACGGAAAATGGAAAACCGGTTTCTTATCTCTAGCCAAGAAAACCAAAGCGCCAATTGTTCCAGTTTATATTGGTGGCAGGAATTCTTCGTTGTTTTATGGATTGTCCAGTATCTACAAGCCGCTGGGTACGATAATGCTGGTCAACGAAATGTTCAATAAAAAGGGCAGTGAAATTGTATTCAGAATAGGTAAGCCGATTCCATGGCAATCCATTGTTGCTGTGGATTTATCTAAGAAGGCGATTGCAAAGCTGATGCGGAAACAAGTCTACTTGTTGGGTAAAAAGAAGAAAAAGGAACTGTTCAGACCGATTGAAAATATTATTTATCCCGTTCGCACTAAACTCATACGAAAAGAATTGCAAGATTCACCATTGATTGGCACAACAAACGATGGTAAGCAAATCTATTTGTTTGATTATATGTCGAACTCCAGTGTAATGCGTGAAATAGGACGATTACGCGAATTATCTTTCCGGCAAGTACAGGAAGGTACTGGCAATGCCCTGGATATCGATGATTATGACCGTTATTACCGGCACTTAATTTTGTGGGATGAAGACGAACTTGAAATAATTGGTTCCTATCGAATTGGAGAAGCGGGAAATATTTTAAAAATGCATGGTGAGGCTGGGTTATATACGCATAGCTTGTTTGAATTTAACCAGTCATTCATACCTTATCTGCACCATGCGATTGAATTGGGACGCAGTTTTATTCAACCCAGGTATCAGGGAAAACGTAGTCTGGATTATCTTTGGTATGGAATTGGCGCTTATCTGCATCAGCATCCGGAAATACGTTACATGATTGGACCGGTTTCATTGAGTACTTCTTGGCCGGAGCCTGCGCAAAAGCTGATAGCCAGCTTTTATACGGAACTTTTCGGCAACGACCCAAAACTTGTTACGCCAAGGCTGCCATTCGATTTTGGAAAAGTGAACGATTTTGCCGTGATTGAGAAAATAACCACTGAAGCGCAGTACAAACAAGCTTATGCTATTCTAAAAGAAAAATTGGACGATTTGGGTGTAAAGGTACCTGTTTTATATAAACAATATGTGGAATTATGCCAGCCGGGCGGCTGTGAATTTTTGGGTTTCAATATCGATCCAAAATTTTCAAACTGCGTTGATGCTTTGATTTTGGTGCATATCAATACTATCAAGGAAAAGAAGTATCAGCGCTATATCGAAAGTCATGCAGCGGCGATGCAGAAATTAAATTCTGCGTGAACAGGGTTTATTAAAACAGCGTTAAATCGGAGAATCTGCTTTTTAACAGCTTTCGGTGTTGTTATTGCATAGAATGCAAGCCGATCATATTGCCTTCCGTATCGCGAATCAGTGCAATAAAACCGTATTGTCCAATGGACATTTTCTCGCGCACGATCTCTCCGCCGCAAGAAACTGCACGCGCTGCTTCGATAGCGCAATCGGCGCAGATAAAATACACCAGTACGCAGTTTCCGCCTGAAGGACCGTTTTCCATTTTGACAAGCGTGCCAGATGCTCCCATTTGATCTTGTATCATCGGGAGGCGCCATAAAATATCCATTTCTTTGGATTGTCTAAACGCTCCAACAAGGTAATCTGGAAAACCTCTTCGTAAAAAAATCTTTTGCACGATTCATACCTTGCACATAGATTTCAAACCATCTACAGGAATAATGGTCATGTTGACTTTTCCTTTTTCTGATGGCTGCTGAATTAAGCTGATTGGTATCTCCTGACTATACTATTGTAATTTGGATGGCGGTTAAACAATAAATTCAATGATTGCGCTGAAATTTTTTCTTGCAGCAAGCACTATTCAATTAAATTTTAACCTCCAATTTTTATAAAACTACCATTTTGTTTTATCCAAATTTCACCGGTTACAGCATCGCTTACCGTTGTGGCATCTGTTGCAAAGCAATCGGCAACGATCTGGCTTGTGTAAGTTCCTTTTGTAAGGTAATTCACTGGTGGCGTCATTTCTACACCTGGAAAACCTGATATCAATGCTGAGATAGCCGATGTGATGTCGAAACAAAGGTCAGAGTTGATTACCAAATTAGCTGTTTCCGCGGGTGCATTGTTCGTGCAATGCTTGACATTGGCCGCTGCATCGACAATTCCTTTGATTGGGTCGGGGAGTCCCGGAATATTGATGGCTAAACCTGTGATCGCCGATGAGGTTATAGTATTAGTGCCGAGTGTGGAAATACCGGTTGCAACATTTTGTTTCGGCACCTGGCACAGATTGGTATTAGTAAGATCTGGAGCTGGAACGCATGCACCATTGGTTGAAACCGTCACGACGGTGCCGCTTTGGCTATAGGAAATTCCGGCGGGAATTTTCGATGTGTCGCAGGCTGCGATGCTGCTGTTGCCTCCAGAGTTGTTGATTTGGCTTATCAAATTAGTGAGGGAGTCGATTTTTTTAGGGTCATTGCCAAAACTGCCACCAAGCACATAAACATTGTTATCGGTTTTATTGACACCTATATAGATTTGTTTATCGGGATAAAACCGGTATAACCAAGGATCAATGCTTTGTGTTCCTTGGTGAGTTGGAAAAAATTGCGGAAAATTCGTTTCTGCCCAGTTGAATAATGTTTCAGCATCATTGCTAGTATCAGCCAGAGCAAAGTGAAAATGCCCAAACAAAATGAATGTGCAAGCGGACAAAATTAAATATTGCGTACGTTTTTTCATGTAAGAAAACCTCCTGTGAGTGTATATTCCTAATGTGGCTAGGATTCCTGGGGGAACTCTATAACCACTTCAAAATCTGAGTAAATTACTTAGAATGTGGCGGTGAATTTAAATTTTCTAATTGATATTCATACTCCACTTAACGAATTGCTTGATCCGGCTAGATTAAGCAGGACTCGAAGCATGTAAAACATTAGCATTTCATGGCGGAAAATTAATGCATAATATGATGGGTGAAATTCATCTATTTTGTAGAATTGGAAAGAAAACAAGCATACTATTGAGAAATATTATTAATATGGAGGCTGTATCATGAAAAACAAATATACACTAGGTGTAGTAGCCCTCTTGCTGATGTTGCCTATGTTGACAGGGTGTTGGACAATGGCTGCTGCTGGAGCCGGTGCATACGGCGGGTACCAAATGAAAAAAGAAGGTTATACCCTACAGAATCCGGTTACTAAGGAAGAAGATAAAAAGAAATCAACAAAATAAGATATTGTGTAATTGAATGCAGGCGTATTAGATCAGTGAATTTCTTTTTTGGGTTGGTGCGGATTTTCTTTATTGCGGAAGCTGTCATAAATCATCAAAGCAGCACCGACAAAAATGGCTGAATCGGCAACATTGAATGCAGGCCAGTGATAAGTGCCGAGATAAAAATCCAGAAAATCGACTACGTGCCCCAATGTGATGCGGTCGTACAAGTTGCCTAACGCGCCGCCTAAAATCAAGCTTAGCGATAAGCAGAACATTTTTTCCTGTTTGTATTTGTAGAGTAAAAAAATGATCAGCACGGCGGCGCTACCGGCAATGCCGCTGAGAAACCAGCGCTGCCAACCGGCCTGATCGCTGAGAAAACTAAATGCAGCTCCCGGATTATAAGTCAGCACTAAATTAAAAAAACTTGTTAAGGGAATGGTTTGACCAAATTCCAACCTGGAATCTATCCAGTATTTGGTGGCAAGATCGGCTATCAAGACAATCAGAGCGATGCTCAGGCTGGTAGATAATTTCATGATAAACAGTTTTATTTATTTAATTAGGCAAAATACCGCGTTTCGCCATCGCCACCTAGGTTGCTGACACAGCGTACGCATAAAGTTGGATGTTCAACATGGTTACCGACATCATGGCGATAATGCCAGCAGCGTTCACATTTCTCGTGATGGTTGGGTGTTACAGCAATATCTGTGTGCTTTGAATCACCGGCTTGCAATAAATTTACCTCAGAGACGATCAGCACAAAACGCAAATCGTTACCCAATCTATTTAACAGTGCGAAATCTTCGGTGTTGGCACGAATTTCGACGGTGGCCGCCAACGAAGATCCGATTTCCCCTTGTGTACGTGAATCCTCAAGCTTTTTCAATACTTGTGAACGCAACATGCGTATTTTTACCCAGTCGCGTTGTAGTTGTTCGGTATCCGATAAAGTTGGAAAAGTGTGCCAGGTATGTAACAGTACACTGTCATTGTCATCGCCGGTCAGGTATTGCCAAACTTCGTCTGACGTGAAGCTCAGGATTGGTGCAAACAGGCGAACCAAACTATGCGTGATATGGTACAACACCGTTTGTGCGGAGCGGCGCGGCAAGCCCCGCGTGGCTGAAGTATAGAGACGATCCTTCAGAATATCCAAATAGAATCCACCTAAATCTTCAGAGCAAAAATTATGCAGTTTGTGTACAACTTGATGGAATTCGTAACGTTGATAGCATTCTGTTATATCCTTCTGAAAGGCCCCGGTAAGTACCAACATATAGCGGTCGATTTCTAGGCACTCGGCAATCGCAATCGAGTCTGCTTGGGGATTAAAATCCATCAGGTTGGCGAGTAAAAATCGTAATGTATTGCGGATTCTTCGGTAACTTTCAACAACGCGTTTCAGAATTTCTTCGGAGATGGATAATTCACCCGAATAATCAGTTGATGCTACCCATAATCTTAGAATATCCGCTCCGGAAGTATCCATCACTTTTTGCGGTGCAATGACATTTCCTTTGGATTTGCTCATCTTGTGGCCGTTGCCATCGACGACAAAACCATGTGTAAGCAGTCCATCATAGGGGGCGCACCCATCAATCGCACAGCTTGTCAGCAGGGAAGATTGAAACCAGCCACGATGCTGATCGGATCCTTCCAGATAAAGATCCACCGGAAATTTAAGCTGCTCATTGGTTTTGACAACCGTGTCGTGCGTGGTACCGGAATCAAACCAGACATCCAGTGTATCGGTCAATTTTTTATAGTTTTGGGCATCTGCGCCAAGCAACTCAGTGGCATCGAGTGCAAACCAGGCTTCAATTCCCTGTTGTTCGACTCTTTGTGCGACTTGCTCGAGTAATTCCAGTGAACGAGGGTGGGGTTCATGGGTATCGTTATGCACGAAAAATGTCATGGGCACCCCCCAGTTACGCTGACGGGACACGCACCAGTCAGGTCGGTTTTTGATCATCGCGTCCAGGCGGGCGTGGCCCCATGCTGGGTAAAACGACGTCGATTCGACCGCTTGAATTGCCAGATCGCGTAAAGTTTTTGTTTGTGCCGCAGTCGCCGATGTATTGCGTAGATTCATGCCGATAAACCATTGCGGTGTCGCGCGAAAAATGATGGGAGTCTTATGGCGCCAGCAGTGCGGATAACTGTGCTCGATTTTTTTCAAACAAAATAAATGACCGCTTGCGGTCAATGTGTCGATCACAACATCGTTGGCTTTCCATACCGAAAGACCGGCTACTAAGGGTGTTCTGTTAGTAAACTTACCTTCGCCATCAACAGGACTTTCACTGGGGAGATTATAGTTCTTGCCGACAAAATAATCGTCCAGGCCGTGTGCCGGTGCGGTATGAACCAGACCAGTTCCGGCTTCCAGTGTGACATGTTTGCCACAAATGATGTTCACTGTGCGCGACTCAAACGGATGCTGTAAAGGTAAGTATTCAAGCGCCTGACCTTTACAGATAGCGAGGGTTTCTCCTGCTAAATCGTAGCGTTGCAAGCAATCCTGTTTCAGTTCGCGAGCGAGGATAAGCAAACCACGAGCAGTCCGTTCAAGCACATAATCGAAATCGGGATGAACGCTGACGGCTTGGTTGGCGGGTAATGTCCACGGTGTAGTAGTCCAGATAATGGCATAAACGGGGATGTTCGCGGGAATTGCAACACCGAATGCATCGCTAAGCAATTTCGTATTTTCGTTGGAATCGCATGATGCAACTGCGAATCCGACATCGATTGCGGGGGATGTCTTATCCTCATATTCCACCTCTGCTTCAGCAAGTGCGGAACCGCAGTCAATACACCAATTAACCGGTTTTTGACCCTGATATAGGAAACCATTTTGATAAATTTTCCCCAGGGCACGGATAATGCCGGCTTCTGTTTTGAAATTCATCGTGAGATAAGGATTCTCCCAGTCTCCAAGTACCCCCAGGCGAATGAAATCAGCTTTTTGTCGTTCCACTTGTTCTTTGGCAAACGCTCTGCAAAGTTCACGGACTTTGTCAGCCGGCAAGTTTTTACCGTGCTTTTTCTCAATCTGATGTTCAATGGGTAAACCATGGCAATCCCATCCGGGAACATAGGGCGCATCGAATCCTGCGAGTGTTTTGCTTTTGATAATAATGTCTTTAAGGATTTTGTTGACGGCATGACCGATATGGATATCGCCGTTCGCATAAGGCGGGCCATCATGCAAAATAAACTTGGGACGCCCTTTACCGACCGAGCGGATTTTTTGATACAAATTCTTTTCCTGCCATGCCTTTAACATGCCGGGTTCGCGGTTTGCCAAATTGCCGCGCATCGGAAACGGTGTATCGAGGAGATTGAGTGTTTTCTTATAATCAGTCATGAATACTAAATACAATTAATAGGTTAAATAGCGCTGCATAAGCTGCTTGAATAAATTGGGGCTGTCGCAAAAAAATTTTTTGCCTGAACGATATCTTTTTCGATTTGCCCAATAAGCGTACCGATATCAGCAAATTTTACTTCGTTACGCAGTTTATGCATAAAGTCTACTTGTAAATACCGTCCATAAATTTCTTTGTTAAAGTCAAACAAATGTACCTCCAGAACCGGTTTTCCGTTTTGATGAGTTGTCGGCCGTACGCCAAGACTCGCCACTCCCGGTAACGGAGTTGCCGGTACAGAATCGGTAACGCCATACACCCGTACGGCAAAAATTCCAGAGAGGGGCGGGCAATTATGTTTCAAGTGAATATTTGCTGTTGGAAACCCCAATTGTTTGCCCAATTTGTCGCCATCGACGACACGACCACTGATGCTGTATGGTCTACCCAATAGTTTCTCTGCTTGACTAAGGTCACCGCAAGCCAGTGCTTGCCGCACAGCGGTACTGGAAATGCGCTGACCCTCAATTATGATACTAGGCATTACTTCAACGGAAAAATTATTTGCCCCAGATAAGCTTTGTAGCAGATTGAGATCACCCGCGCGCCGAGCGCCAAAACGGAAATCATCGCCAACTAAAAGCCAACGGACTGACAATTCCTGGTTCAGCATGCGCGTGATAAAATATTCGGGATTAATTTGGGCAAAATCATAATTAAAATGATTAACATAAATGCGATCGATTTCAGCAGCGATTAAATATTTCAACTTTTCTCGTAAACTGCTTAATCGTGGCGGCGCTTGATCCGGTGAAAAAAATTCACGGGGATGCGGTTCAAAAGTCATTACACAGGCCAGAAGACCTAAACGCTTTGCAGTATCTTTGAGGCGGGCAAGCATGGCCTGATGACCTAAATGAATTCCATCGAAATTGCCTATGGTCAGAGCAATGGGTGTGTGCGTGCGCGTCAATGCGCGTGGCCATGTATGCATGAGCAAGTGCCAAAAATTAATAATTTTAGCGTGTTTGCTGCAAGCAGGTCTATATTTGTTCTGGAAATACTGGAAGTATCCCCTTGTCCATGATTTTCATGTCAAACGGTTTTTTGTCCTCTACCATTGGTCGTTTCCCCTTATTTAAACCTTTCGGCTTCGTGCATAACATCTTTTAATCGTCTAATCCATCAATCTTCATCTGCACATTGCGATGATTCATAAATTTCTATAACTATATGTGACCAAGACAATTTTTCAGCTCTTACATTTTATTATTTTTGTATCGCGTCAGTGAATTGATCAAGTAATGGCAGCGAGAAGAACAACAACCACTCGCTTGTTGCCCTCCCAGCACCTAGTTCACTCTTTAATGTTGCTCAATGTGGCGGAAATGGTTTATTGGAATTTCCGGAAAGAACTTTGTGCAATGAGAAAGTCTTTCCGGATCACAAAAAGTCGGATTGATTTATGAACCGTGTTGCCAATCCAAGCCGAGAACCATGTTAGTCAAAGGCCAAAGCGAGAACTGGTTAGCTTTATATCGGCACGTTTCCAAGCTTGTGCAAATCTCGCTTTGACAATGGCTGCGCGCTCATGCTTGTTTTGCGCTTCTAGTGCCTGCATCAAGCCAAAAAGCGCCCAGCCGTTATCGCGATTGCGTTTCAGGTCTTCCCAATAAACGGTTTCCGCTTCTTCGGCTCTATCGTTTTTTAACAACATTGCACCCAATGCCAGGCGCGGTGGAAAGTGAAATTCCACGGGCTCGGTGTATTGCAAAGCATCTTCTAGGCGAACCGCTTTATCGAGATGTAATATAGCCTGATCAAATTGAGTCCGCGCAAAGGCAATTTCACCTGTAAGCACTTCAATAGCGATATTCAGAATGCTGCTGGCATTATTTTTAGAAATAACGATATCGTCTGCAATGAGTGCCTGGGTTATATTTCGTAATTTTTCCAATTCCCTTTCGGCTTGCTGGATTTGATCCGTAGCAACGAATGCAAGGCCTCGTATGTACTGCCAACTGCCACGAATAAACAAGTTATCGGTTTCCGGGTCAGGTTCGGCAAAAATTTCCTGCCACAATCCGAACCGCGCCAATGCCCAGTACGGTGCCACGCGGAAAATGGCAGTCAGCGGTATTTCCTGTAAGGTTTTGTTATCAATCATACTTGCAGTTTTCCGGGCGGATTCAATCGCGAGCTTGCTTTGACCATCTGCAGTGGCGGCATACCAGAGAAAATGTATATTGTGCGGATAGTACAGAACAGGATAATGCCCTGTTTCATGGCATTGCGAAATATAATTTTCATCTACCGCGATGGCCATTTGATTGCTTTTGATAGAATCTGCGTAGCGTCCGACTCGTTGATAGATATGTGCCGTCATGTGAACCAAATGCCCGGCTTCGGGTACCAGTCGTAATAAGGTATCGGCTGCTTGCTCGGCTTTTTCCGGGGATTTTGTCGATTCCATCAAATGAATATACATATGCAACGCACCTGGATGCCGCGGATTGTCCTGCAATACTTTCTCTGTGAGCGCAACGACTTCAGCGATACTTTCATGTGGAGTGCCATCCGGCATCCAGTAACCCCACGGCGACAAATCCATGATCGATTCGACATACAGCGTGGCGATATCATCATCATCCGGGAATTGCCGGTGCACCGCGCGCATGGCTTGCGCGTAAGCCTTATCGTTGGTTTTGCGCTGTTGAGCCTGGCCGCTATAGCGTTTTTCCAATGCTTCGATCAATGCCTGTTCGCGTGGCGAAGCATGCTTCATCAACTTCTTGGCTTGTTGGATTAATTGTTGCGCCGGAAGCTCTTGGTCTGCCTGCATGTCGGCATTAATATTAGGGCCAAGAACCAGTGCTTGGCCCCAATAAGCCATCGCAAGTTGGGGATCAAGCCGCGCTGCTTCCCGAAAAGCCCGGCCAGCTTCTTCGTGATTGAATCCATATGACAGATTAACACCTTGATTCATATAGCGCTGTGCTTGTTGATTTTGCGTACTGACTGGAAATGTGTGGTTTCCAAGGTTCATGAGGTGGGGTGCGTCCTCATTTTTCGCGCACGTCAAATCGTTTGTTTTTCTCGATGAAGCATGATGCCCGGAACGATCGTCAGTGATGGGTAATTTTTCTTGTTGCTGGCTGGATGCCGTTGCCTTCTCTATAGCCGTGCAAGACTGCAAACCGTAAGCTGCAACCAGAGAACCAAGCATGGCTATCATAAATTTGAAATTACTTGATTGCATAAAGCCACCTCTTATTTAAACGATTATGACTGTTGAATTGATCACTTGGGGTAAGGTAGTATTGTATGCGTTTCTTCGTTGTTGGTAATGGAAAAGGCGATTTTCTTGCAGTATATTTATAACCAAGTTCGGTTTGCTGAAGCTTTTGCAGATAATAAGTTATTAACTAAAAGGATGCGATATCATGATTAATTTTATTTATTCCCCATTTCGTCCGGCTGTTTTAATTCTGATTGTGCTAATTAGCTTTACCGTATCGGGTTGTGCCGGTTCTCCAACCCAAGCAAGCACCGGCCAATTTATCGATGACTCTGCAATTACTACAAAAATTAAAACCAAATTATTAGATGACCCAGTAGTAAGCGGCCTCGCAATCAGTGTCGAAACTTTTAAAGGTACCGTGCAGCTCAGTGGATTCGCTAAATCGAAAGAGGAAATTGCACAAGCTGAAAAAATAGCGCGAGGCGTGGAAGGCGTTAAAGCGGTTCGCAACAATATATTGCTTAAGAACTGATTGTGCAAATACTCGCCCGGCATGCTTGGTACCGAGCGCTAAGGGCTGATAATGATTTCACTTAGTAGTTTTCTATCGATCGTAAATACGTAAATGCTGCCTACTTTTAGGCACCCATACAAATACGATTTATAAAAACTATCATTTTGATGTTAGAAACATTGAGCGCAGTCCGCTGCTTTTATCATTCCGGGCAAAGCAAAAATTATCTCAATTCAACAAAAGGTTTTTTTGCTGTACCCGGAATGAAATCATGTTAACTTATTATATTTATAAACTATAACTTGAAAAATCCGTATTATCCAGAGAAGTTACGACCGAAGCACTTACACGGCCGATAATCTCCGCATCCGTTGCATCGTTGCTATTATTGGTAGGGTTATACCAAATATCGCCATTGGTTGTATTGACGTAAATACCGCTGAGTTGATTTAAATGATTGTTACCGGTTAAGCCTGCGCCTTCAAAATAGCTAGCTGGGCTAAGCATATTCAATTCCCAGATACTATCGCCGACAAAAGATAATCCTTTGATACCCGGATTAGAAATATCACTATCTGGCAATCCTTTATCTAAATACGATCCCAGAAGAATGGTATCGATCAATTGGTTGAAATCCATGATTACATCGGCATTTAATGTGCCTCTTTCTTCCAGTACAAAAAGATCTGCACCCGTGTCAGGTGATCCAGATATTCCCCCCCATAATATATCAACTCCAATTCCTCCACTCAGGACATCATCCCCATCTCCACCGCGCAAAGTATCGTTTCCATCTACATCCCCCAACATATCGTTTCCGATTCCGCCATCCAGGATATCGTTTCCCCAAAAACCGTATAACCAATCATCGCCTGCATTGCCAATCAAGGTATCGTTTCCATCAGATCCATTAAAATTATCCCTACCGA
>CAADGS010000073.1 GCA_900696615.1 uncultured beta proteobacterium | reverse complement strand
CTTGCGCCGGCTTGCGCTGCTGCAACGATATTCTCTTTTTTAGCTTCTGCTGTCACCATGAGCACAGGAATATTTTTTAACGCTTCGTTTGCGCGCACATTTTGAAGCATGGTTAAGCCATCCATATTTGGCATATTCCAATCGGAAACAATAAAATCAAATCTTCCTTCTTGCAATTTTCGTAGTGCAACGGCACCATCTTCTGCTTCATCAACGTTGACAAATCCAAGTTCTTTTAGAAGGTTTCGCACGATTCTGCGCATCGTAGAAAAATCATCGACTATTAAGAATTTTATATTTTTGTCAGGCATTTTTTCTCTCCATAAGTAAGACTATTCCTGTTTGTAAATTGCTAAAATCAATTAATTTTTAGTTTTTATGGACTGAATTTCTTTATAGCTTGAAAATAAATTACCGATCGAAGATTGGAAGGCATAATTTCTACTTTAAAGCTTTTTGCAATATGGTTTACTATTTGTTATTGCTGCGAGTTTTTTATCGGCGCTTATTTGCCAAAATTTAGAATAAATTTAATTTCTCATTTCTTTTGGAATATAGTTACACAGGAATCTGCAAGAAATGTTCTATATTTAGGAATTAAATTTGTGTTTTGATAGTTTTGTTGCAGATACTTATGAGAACTAAAAGGGGATGGCAGAGTGTATGGAATCAAAGTGAAAATTACAAGAGATTATATTTCGATTCATGAACCTACGATATTTATTTAGTAAAAATTTCTTTACTGGCGCTGTGGGCTTTAATTACCGCCGTTGTCCGTAGATGTATTGTAAGCCGGCAATTACACCATTGGCATTGAAATCACCGGGATTAATTACAGCTCCGGATTGATTTACAAAAGCTTCTGAATTAAGATCAGAATGATAAATAGAAGTACTAAGCTGTAAGCCAAGGTAAGGCGTGTAGACAAGTCTTAGAGTGGCATTGCGAAGTGTATTTTTGCGGCCGATGGGGAAAGTTGGATCAGTAAGTTCTGAGAACCGGTTAAAATTGCGGGTTTCGTAGGAAAATTCACCTTCCAGCCGCACTTTCTCGGTAATGTTCCAAGCCGGGATGGCACTCACGCCGGTATTAATACCAAAATTGGCAGTTAGATTGTTCATGGAGGAAGTTAACCGCCAGCCGTTGATCGTTAATCCCAGCTTAGCGGTGGGTTGCCACTGATAAGTGACGCGGCCATTAAAGCCACTAAAATCTCGAGCTTTGCCACTTTTATTTTGGCGGTCTACCCAGCCTGCACTGCCTTGAATACGAGACTTTGCAGAGAATAGCCAATTTACCGTAGCCAGCACTTCTTTTTGGTCATAGCCATTATCGAAGGGGCGACCGGCTTCATCTATGATAATGACACCAGTTATAGGATCCAAAGCAGGATTGGTGAATTCGCCGAGAATATTACGAAAGATTACTCCCACCGTATTATTATTTGGGGTTATATACTCGATTCCACCTTCAAAGCGATTCTCGGAACGATTAAGATTATTTGCCCGAGGGCTTCTGCCAGTGTCAAGACTATAGTGCATGTACTCGCCAACTAAACGCCAACTTGGATGAAAGCGCCACGCGCCATTAAAGAATTGGGTTTGTTCTGTTCGAATGATTTTCAAACCCGGTTGAAATACAAACGGCATTAACGATTCGGTATAGGTTGCTCCCATATTGCCTTCCAATCGCTTACCTAAGAACCAGTTCCATTTGCCCATGCCACTTTTTACATCGTTATCGACACCGGTAAATCTTTCGTATTTAGTATAGGCCCAGTTAAAATCCGCAGAAAACCGTTGCCGTGCCATTTCTTTTTCAAACATCAAACCACCGGTCATGCGATTGGATACATCAGCAAACTTACCTTGCCGAATCAGTTCTCGAACGCGTTCATCTTCTACGATTTGGTTTAAAGCAGGATTACTCGAAAAATTGTCGCGAAAGCGCAGCATATTGTCATCTGCCGTAACTGCATAATTAAAGTAGGGTTTTAAAATTTTTCTAAATTCTGCAGCTGATGCCGATTGGGATAAGAAAAAGAGCAATATTGTGGCGAAAAAAGTAAAAATAAACCAGTATTGACGTTGAGGTATAAAATTAATCACTGTCGGATTGAATTTATCAGTGCAGTTAACTGTAATTACCATGAAATGATATTTCATTAACGTGAGATCTCAGATTTTCCATAAAAACTTATATTTTGTGATTTTCGGCAGAATTCATCGCTTTTGTAGCATGTTCTCATAAAATTATTTGCGAACTCAAGGACGAAATGAAATTTTCATATTAAATAACAGCGGGATTCATTATATTAACAACTATATTCTAATCGATTAATGGAAAATATTAATCAAGCCAATATGATTTAATTACTTGATTAGATCCGGGGTAATAAAAAGTTATTTTTTAAAAAACAATTTCAAAGCACAACCATTGTTATTCTCACTGGTGAAGCTGTACAAGAATATCAGCAATAAGTGACTCAGTAATAAAGGAAATAGTAGCATGAGATCCAGAAAAAGATAAACGAATCTGAGTTTTAGGCATGCATTCTGTTATACTTCAAAAGTTTCTATCAATTACATTAATTTTATCAGTATGAGTGATTATCTATTTACTTCAGAATCCGTCTCAGAAGGGCATCCCGACAAAGTAGCTGATCAGATTTCCGATGCGGTTCTTGATGCGATTTTGAAACAAGATGCCAATGCCCGGGTTGCTTGTGAAACATTGTGTAGTACCGGACTAATCGTGTTGTCAGGAGAAATCACGACACATGCTTCGGTTGACTATAATATCATTGCGCGCGAAACGGTTAAGAATATCGGTTACACGAGTTCCAATATAGGTTTTGATTCGACTACTTGTGCAGTTTTAACAGCATTTAATAAACAGTCACCAGATATTGCTCAAGGTGTTGATCGCGTTAAAGGTGAAGAAATGGACCAAGGTGCAGGTGACCAAGGTCTCATGTTTGGCTTTGCATGTGATGAAACGCCGCAATTAATGCCTATGCCGATATATTATGCGCATCGCTTGGTTGAACGTCAGTCGGAATTGAGGAAAAACGGACAATTGCCGTGGTTGCGGCCGGATGCAAAGTCACAAGTTTCAGTACGGTATTCAAATGGTAAACCACAATGTATTGAAACAGTGGTGATTTCAACCCAGCATGATCCAGATATTTCACATCATGAACTCAGCGAAGCAGTAATTGAAGAAATTATTAAACCGGTTGTACCTTCACACTTAATCAGTAAGCATATTAACTTTTTGGTAAATCCTACGGGGCGATTCGTTGTTGGGGGGCCTATGGGAGACTGCGGTTTAACCGGACGGAAAATTATTGTTGATAGCTATGGGGGTGCGGCACATCATGGAGGCGGCGCTTTCTCCGGTAAAGATCCGTCGAAAGTTGATAGATCTGCCACTTATGCAGGAAGATATGTCGCTAAAAATATCGTGGCAGCAGGCATTGCTAGCAAATGTGAAGTTCAAATCGCTTATGCGATTGGTGTTGCGCGTCCTGTTTCGCTCATGGTCAACACATTCGGTACAGGTAAAATTCCGGATGAAAAGATTATCAGCTTGATTGAGAAGCACTTTGATCTGCGTCCTCGGGGTATTATTCATGCACTTAATTTATTGCGTCCAATTTATGCGAAAACAGCAGCCTATGGACATTTTGGACGAGAGCTTCCTGAATTTACGTGGGAACTAACTGATAAATCAGCACAACTACGTGCTGAGGCTGGCATCTGAGATTTTGAATTTGCTCCAGCTTTTGTATTAAATCCAATCGATCTTTCCCTTGTGCTGAGGAGCGCTGCAACGGTTTATCCCGTGAGGCTCAGTTCGAGGGAGCATTTGTTCTAACGGCGCTCGTTCATATTTTGAGGAGAAGATTATGAACGCTGTGCTCAACCCAGATGGAAGCTTTTTTACCGACTATAAGATTGCCGATATTTCATTGGCTGAATGGGGACGTAAAGAAATTGCCATAGCTGAAACAGAAATGCCAGGATTAATGGCATTACGCAAAGAATATGCAAACCAAAAACCGCTTGCGGGTGCGCGCATTGCAGGTTCTTTGCACATGACCATTCAAACTGCGGTATTGATCGAAACATTAGTAGCACTGGGTGCGCAAGTCCGTTGGGCCTCCTGTAATATTTTTTCAACTCAAGATCATGCTGCTGCAGCTATCGCTGCGAGAAATATACCGGTATTTGCATACAAGGGTGAATCCTTGAGTGACTATTGGCAATTTGCCCATCAGATTTTTGAGTGGGCAGTAGACGGGCAGCCTGACGGGGCAAATATGATTCTCGATGATGGCGGTGACGCTACACTGTTATTAATTTTGGGTGCCAAGGCTGAGAAAAATCCTTCAATTATTGCAAATCCTAGTAATGAAGAAGAAGAGGCATTGTTTGCTTCAATTCGTAATAAATTGACTTCACAGCCTAACTGGTATTCGCAAAATCTGGCCAGGATACGGGGTGTTACCGAAGAAACCACGACTGGTGTTCATCGGTTGTATGAAATGCACAAAAATGACGAACTTCCTTTTCCAGCATTTAATGTAAATGATTCTGTTACCAAATCTAAATTTGATAATTTATATGGTTGCAGAGAATCGCTGGTTGATGGTATCAAACGCGCTACAGACGTTATGATTGCAGGGAAAATCGCTGTGGTGTGCGGATATGGGGATGTCGGTAAAGGTTGTGCGCAATCATTGCGCGGTTTAGGTGCTACGGTTTGGATTACCGAAATTGATCCAATTTGTGCATTGCAAGCCGCGATGGAAGGATATCGTGTGGTTACCATGGATGATGCTTGTGATCAAGCCGACATCTTTATTACTGCAACGGGTAATCTTCGCGTTATTACACATGATCATATGCTGAAAATGAAAGATCAAGCAATTGTTTGTAATATTGGCCATTTCGATTCAGAAATCGATATCGCATCGATCCAAAAATACCCATGGGAAAATATTAAACCGCAAGTTGATCATGTTTTATTTCCGACAGGACGCCGCATTATCGTGTTGGCACAGGGCAGACTAGTGAATCTGGGCTGCGCGACAGGCCATCCTTCATTTGTGATGTCGAGTTCATTTACTAACCAAGTATTGGCACAAATTGAACTATGGTCAAATGGCGCAAATTATCAGAAAAATGTCTATGTGTTGCCAAAACACCTCGATGAAAAGGTCGCGCGACTTCATATTGGAAAATTGGGGGTAAAACTGACTGAATTGACCGATGAACAGGCAAAATACTTGGGACTCGACAAGAACGGACCTTATAAACCAGAAATGTATCGTTATTGATTTGTTATGTAATGGGAGAAATGAGTTGAATCTTAATCAATTCAATGATTCTCCCATTTATTGACTTGTAGTATCGTAGAAATGATTAATAAAGAGAGAAATGCCGATCGAAATAATCCAGCATTAATGGATTTTATAAGATGAAATCACAACAAAAATTCTCTCCGGCTTTTAGCTTTGAACTTTTTCCACCTCAAACTCCGCAGGGTATTGAGAAGCTGCGATTAACCCGTAAAGAACTTGCTCAATTTAACCCTAAATTTTTTTCTGTAACCTTTGGAGCCGGCGGTTCAACTCGTGAGCGTACACTCGAGACCGTGTTGGAAATTCAAACAGAAGGGTATAATGTGGCGCCGCATTTGTCTTGCATTGGTTCGACACGCCAAAATATACGTGCAATACTGGATAAGTATGTTCAAGTGGGTATTCAGCACATCATTGCATTGCGAGGTGATTTACCGTCTGGCATGGCCCAAACGGGGGAATTTCGGTATGCCAGTGAATTAGTTACTTTTATCCGGCAGGAATTTGGAACTGTATTTCATATCGATGTGGCAGCTTATCCCGAATATCATCCGCAAGCGCGGTCTGCACAATTCGATTTTGAAAATTTTAAACGCAAAGTGGAAGCTGGTGCCAATTCGGCAATTACGCAATACTTTTATAATGCAGATGCATATTTTCATTTTATTGAATTATGCGAATCGGCTGGTTTGAATATTCCGGTTGTTCCAGGGATTATGCCAATTAACAAATTTTCACAGTTGGTAAGATTCTCAGATGCTTGCGGTGCTGAAATTCCTCGCTGGATTCGAAAAAAACTTGAAGGATATAATGATGATATCTCATCGATACAGGCTTTCGGATTAGACATCGTTACGGATTTATGTGAAAAACTGCTCAAAGCGGGTGCTCCGGGATTGCATTTTTATACGTTAAATTCGGCCCATTTAACTTCAATTATTTGGCAGCGTCTTGAAATTCATTCAAATTTAAAGTAAACCGTTTTATCTACTGAATGCCGTAATCGATTTTCAACTTTGCAACTTCATGGTGGTGCAAATCTTGGTTTTCCTCTTGAGAGTAGTATGGCGGGTATATAATAAAAAAATAACTATAATGAATGCGAGGTTTCTTAATGAAAGAAAATAACTCAGAATTAAAAAGAAGCGTTACAGATAATGTAGACTCTGAAGGAAATTCTTCAGACATATCAATAATGAATACTTGTATTGCACAGGCGCGAGAAATAAAGGCCACTCAGTTGGGGCTCATTAAAAGTAAGGGCTATGATTTTGCACCTGAATTTAAAGACATGACCATACAACTTTATTTATTGGGTGTAATGTGGAAATGTGCCGAGAAGCTGGGAAGTGCAGATGCTGCATATGAATTAGCTTTCACAGCAATGGAAGCCATGCTAGTACAAGATGGTATACAAAAAAATAAAGCAGCTAAACGGATTGCTTTTCTAAAAAAAATGGCCAAGCTCGAAGACAATCATGATGCGTTAGCTGTTGTGATTGGTTATGAATCTGAGCCAAATGACAATAGCTTGGCAGAGGTATTTGATCATTATATCAATGACATGCAAGTTTCAGGTGCATTCTGGCGTTTATACGATCGTGGTAGAAAGATCATGTTATACGGTGGATTATTCATGGCTTTTGTAACGATTTGGTTCGTTACGTTATTTATGCCTGGAAACAGCGTCATCTCAACTTTGGCTGCTGGGTTAATCGCCGCGGCACTTTTTGTAATACCGGTATTCTTGATTGGTATTTTCATGTATCGCGTTAAAATTAAGAAAATAAATAAGACTGGCTGAACCAGGTAGTTATTAATTGGTAATTAATAATCTTTAAATCAGATAAATTTGAATAAATCGCTTGAATTAGCAATTCGCGAAAAATGAATGCTCAGATAATCAATGGCATAGAAATGTCTCGATTGGTGCGTGCTGAATGGAAATTACGTGTCGATAGATTGATTCAGTTAGGCGTATCACCAGGATTAGCGGTTATCATCGTTGGCGATAATCCAGCTTCCAGTATTTACGTCAGAAATAAAGTGAAGGCATGCACAGAGATTGGCATTTATTCTGAGGTGCATAGTTTTCCAGCAGATGTTGAACAATCAGAAGTATTAAATTGTATCCAGGCGCTGAATGAAAGCTCGCATGTTCATGGCATTCTCGTTCAATTGCCGTTGCCTGCGCACTTCGAAAATAATCGGATTATTACTTCTATTGCCATTGAAAAAGATGTAGATGGTTTTCATTTTTATAATGTCGGTGCTCTGATTACTGGTAACCCTGTATTTTTTCCTTGTACGCCTTATGGTGTCATGACTATGTTGATGAGGCACCATATTCCGATCGAAGGTCAACATGCCGTTGTGGTGGGAAGAAGCAATATTGTCGGTAAACCAATGGCATTTATGCTGCTGGAACAAGGTGCTACCGTTACAGTCTGCACTTCTAAAACGCGTGACCTCACGCAATTTACAAAAAATGCTGATATCCTAGTCGTAGCGATTGGGAAAGCGCGCCTGATTACCTCCGAAATGATCAAACCGGGCGCTATTGTCATTGATGTAGGCATTAATCGATTGGCTGATGGAAAACTCTGCGGCGATGTCGATTATGAAGCTGTTAAAAGTATTGCCGGTTATATTACCCCGGTACCCGGCGGGGTAGGGCCGATGACTATTACAATGTTATTGTGCAATACTATTCTTGCAGCAGAACGTGCTCAAGCCGGTATAAAGATGGTAACGATAGAGTAATTTTTTGATGAGCCTAATAAGATATGGATTTGCAATCTGATAGCGACCCACAAGAAACACAAGAATGGCTGGATGCTTTGGATTCAGTCATCACATATGTCGGCACAGAACGTGCGCACTTTCTACTGGAGAAACTAATTGAGAAAGCACGTCGTTCGGGTGCTTATTTGCCCTACAGTGCAACAACAGCTTATATCAATACTATTCCTACAGGTAAGGAAGAGCGTTCACCGGGAAACAATGCAATTGAGCATCGTATTCGTTCATATGTTCGCTGGAACGCTATGGCAATGGTATTGCGTGCTAACAAAAAAACCAATGTCGGTGGTCATATCGCCAGTTTTGCATCGGCGGCCACGCTCTATGACGTGGGTTATAACCATTTTTGGCATGCACCATGCGACACGCATGGTGGGGATTTAGTATATGTTCAGGGACATTCTTCTCCCGGAATTTACGCTTATGCATTTTTATCCGGAGAATTGAGCCATGAACAATTGGATAACTTCCGCCAGGAAACCGGCAGTAATGGTTTATCATCTTATCCGCATCCTTGGCTAATGCCAACCTTTTGGCAATTTCCGACTGTTTCAATGGGTCTGGGACCATTGATGGCGATTTATCAGGCACGATTTATGAAGTATTTGGGAAGTCGTGGCTTGGTTAATACTACTGGACGTAAGATCTGGGCTTTTATGGGTGATGGTGAAATGGATGAACCGGAATCAATGGGATCTATTTCATTGGCATCTCGAGAAAATCTGGATAACTTGATTTTTGTTATCAATTGCAATTTGCAGCGATTGGATGGTCCAGTACGCGGAAATGGAAAAATTATCCAGGAATTGGAAGGCGCTTTCCGAGGAGCCGGCTGGAATGTCATCAAAGTAATTTGGGGCTCCTATTGGGATCCGTTATTAGCCAAAGACACCAAAGGGTTATTGCAAAAACGCATGATGGAATGCGTTGACGGTGAATATCAGAATTTTAAAGCTAGAGACGGTGCATATGTACGCGAGCACTTTTTTGGTAAATATCCGGAGTTGTTAGAGATGGTTGCCAATATGTCCGATGATGATATCTGGCGATTAAACAGGGGTGGTCATGATCCTTATAAAGTCTATGCAGCTTATTCAGCCGCAGTAAAACACACCGGACAACCGACAGTAATTCTAGCTAAAACCATTAAAGGTTATGGCATGGGTGAAGCAGGTGAAGCGCAAAATATTACCCATCAACAAAAAAAAATGGGAACCACTTCGCTAAAAGCCTTCCGCAATCGCTTTGGGCTCGAGATAGCCGATGACAAAATTGATGAAATTCCCTATCTCACGTTTGCTAACGATTCACCCGAATTGAAATATATGCTAGATCGGAGAAAGTCGCTGGGCGGCGCGTTTCATCGCCGCAAAACCAGTGCAGAGGCTTTACAGGTGCCACCGTTATCGGCTTTTGATTCATTGCTGAAAGCCAGCGGGGAGGGGCGCGAATCGTCAACAACCATGGCTTTTGTCCGAATACTCAATATTTTGACAAAAGACAAACAGATTGGTAAGCATATCGTACCGATAGTCGCCGATGAATCGCGTACTTTTGGTATGGAAGGTATGTTTCGACAATTAGGTATTTGGTCATCGGTAGGTCAATTGTATACACCCCAGGATGCTGACCAACTGATGTATTACAAAGAAGACAAGCATGGACAGATCTTGCAGGAGGGCATCTGCGAAGCGGGTGCCATGTCATCTTGGATAGCTGCGGCGACATCGTATAGTACCCATGGTATTCAAATGATTCCATTTTTTATATTTTATTCAATGTTTGGCTTTCAGCGTATTGGCGATTTAGCATGGGCAGCAGGAGATATGCGTTGCCGCGGTTTTCTAATGGGAGGCACAGCGGGTCGTACGACATTAAATGGAGAAGGACTTCAGCATGAAGATGGGCATAGTCATATTGTTGCATCAACAATTCCAAATTGTGTATCGTACGATCCCGCATTTGCATATGAACTTGCTGTCATTGTTCAGGATGGATTGCGTCGAATGTATCAAGAGCAAGAGGATGTCTATTATTACATCACGGTAATGAATGAAAACTACACGCATCCTGAAATGCCCACTGGAGCAGAAAAAGACATCTTAAAAGGCATGTATTTGTTTAGAGAGGGTAGTCAAACTCTTGAGAAACCGCACGTGCAGTTACTTGGTGCCGGTACTATTTTGCGCGAGGTAATTGCTGCTGCCACCATTCTTAAAAAGGAATATAACGTAAATGCCGATATTTGGGGTGTAACCAGCTTTAATGAATTAAGACGAGAAGCTTTGACTATATCGCGCTGGAATATGCTGCACCCGGATCAGCCGGCGAAAATTTCCCATGTAGAGAATTGTCTGAGAAATCGACAAGGTCCTGTGATTGCAGCATCGGATTATATGAAAATTTATGCTGATCAGATTCGTGAATTTATCCCGGCAAAATATCGTGTTCTGGGAACGGATGGTTTCGGACGTTCCGATACACGCGAAAAATTGCGCCATTTCTTTGAAGTGGATCGGTTTTATATTGTCGTTGCAGCACTTAAGGCCTTATCAGAAGAAGGTAAAATTTCTATTCAGCAAGTTACGCAAGCCTTGCAAAACTATAATATTGATCCGGAAAAAATCAATCCAGCAATTAGTTAAGTCAGAGAGATGTCAATTGAGCATCGATTGCTTAAGGAAGTTAACTTCGTTATTGCGTGTGTATGTCAAGCAATTTAAGGAAAATCTGTGGTTGAATTAAAAAAAGTATTCATTCCTGACATCGGTGATTTTAAAGATGTGCCAGTAATCGAAATACTGGTAGCAAAGGGCGATACTGTTAACGCAGAAGATTCATTGGTTACACTGGAGTCCGATAAGGCGACTATTGAAGTTCCATCGCCCTATGCAGGCGTGATCAAGGAGTTATTCGCCAAAGTGGGGGATAAAGTATCGGAAGGTTCGGTGATTCTGACCATCGAAGTTTCAGACGGTATCGTTGCGAATGCTCCCGAGCAAGCTCAAGCTACTGAGCAAAAAACTGATCAGAAAAATGTTAGTTCTACATCGGAATTTGAGATTAAGCAAACAACTTCCCAGCACGTGCACAGTGAGCAGCATAATGGGCCTGTGAAAGACGTTTCTTCTAAAGCCCATGCCAGTCCATCGATTCGCCGTTTTGCACGGGAATTGGGTGTGAATCTGGATTTGATCACAGGTAGTGGCCCTAAACACCGCATTCTCAAAGAAGATGTTCAGGCTTATGTTAAAAGTCAATTTTCGAGAGAACGTAGTGATTCGACGGAAGCAGGGCTTAATTTACTTCCTTGGCCACAGATCAATTTCGCTAAATTCGGTTCGATTGAATTAAAACCGCTGAAGCGCATTCAACAGATTTCTGGTGCCAATTTACATCGAAATTGGGTAATGATTCCCCATGTGACTCAATTTGACGAAGCTGATATTACTGATTTGGAAGAATTACGCAAAGAGTCGAATGAAAGTGCCCAAAAAAACAATGTCAAACTGACATTGTTGGCTTTTTTAATGAAAGCGTTAATCGCACCTTTGAAAAAATTTCCGCAATTTAACGCTTCACTCGATGATAATGCTGGTGGTGAAATCAATCTCGTCATTAAGTATTATTATCATATTGGTTTTGCTGTTGATACACCGCAGGGACTCGTAGTTCCAGTCATTAAGGATGTCGATCAGAAGGGAATCATTGCAATTGCTGATGAACTATCCAAATTATCTATACTGGCACGGGAAGGCAAATTAAAACCCACTGATATGCAAGGAGCGTGCATGACTATCTCTAGCCTGGGTGGAATTGGTGGCACAGCATTTACACCGATTATCAATGCACCTGAAGTCGCTATTTTAGGAGTTTCGAAGGCTACGATAAAGCCAGTTTATCGTGACAATCAATTCGTTCCGCGGTTGATGTTGCCTTTATCGCTTTCTTACGATCATCGAGTAATAGATGGTGCAACTGCAGCACGTTTTACGACACATTTATCTGAAGTGTTAACCGATATGCGCCTGGCCTTGTTATGATGAAGGCCAAAAATTTTTGCTGTAATAAAGGTGGGAATTATTGATAAATTCTCTCTGATAGGTATTTATGGCGGGACTTTCGATCCTATCCATTATGGACATTTGCGTATTGCTGAGGAGCTGCTTGATCTGATTGATTTGAAGCAAGTTATATTTGTTCCCGCAGGCGTTCCTCGTTTACGTGTTTCCCCAGTTGCATCAAAAAATCATCGTGCCGCTATGTTGCGTTTGGCAACCCAAGATAATCCTTTTTTTTCTATAGATGAACGTGAAATTAATCGATCCGGCTCCAGTGTAACAGTGCATACGCTAAGTGAATACAGAAATGAATTAAGTGATAATGCCGCGCTTTGTTTCATTTTAGGAATCGATGCATTTGTAAAAATACATCAATGGATCGAGTGGCAGAAATTGTTTGAACTATGCCATTTGATTGTAGTTGCTCGTCCAGGATATGCAGTTTTACCCGATAATCAAGCGCTGCCCGTCGAAATACAAAAAGAATTTTCTTTGCGCAATACTGCTTGTGCCGGCGACCTAAGTTTACAAGCCAACGGTTATATTTATTTGGCTCAAACATCACTACTGGATATCTCAGCATCACAAATACGATCATTTTTAAATGCCGGTAAAAGCATACGGTACCTGCTTCCCGAAAATGTTTCTGATTACATTAAATCCAATCGTTTATACATCTAAAATTTATGAATTCTGAAGAACTCGTTACTGTCATTGTCGATGCATTAGAGGAAATTAAAGCTTACGATATCGATGTCATTAATGTTGCAAAACTCACATCGATGTTTGATTACATCATTATCGCTAGTGCAGACTCTACTCGTCAAACGAAATCCCTGGCGAACAATGTGCATGAAAAAGTCAAAGCTGCGGGCGGAAAGACTTCTAGCGTGGAAGGGGAACAAACGGGAGAGTGGCTTCTTGTAGATTTAGGCGACGTCATCGTGCATATCATGCTTCCGTCTGCACGTGAATACTATAATTTAAAAGCATTGTGGACTCGGTAGTGTTTATCCTTGGAAAGCATCTAATTTTTTTCATGTCTATGAAAAAATGAAACTTTTCTTACTTGCGGTCGGGAATAAAATGCCAGAGTGGATCAAAACTGGTTATTCTGAGTATATTAAACGCCTACCACGTGAAGTGGCAGTCAATCTAATTGAAATCAAGCCAGAGAAACGTGTCAGTGGCAAGCTTACTGAGCAACTCCTATTTGCAGAGTATCAACGGATTCGCGTAGCTTTACCAGCAGATTGCCGGATTGTGGTTCTTGATGAACATGGGCAGCAGTGGACTACAGTCAAATTTGCTCAAGTTATAACGCAATGGGCGATGTCGGGTGATACGATAGCATTTATTATCGGTGGCGCAGATGGATTGCATAAGGCTATCAAAGATGCGGCACATGAAACAATCGCATTGTCAAAATTGACTCTACCGCACGGTTTTGTGCGTGTCCTGCTAGTGGAACAACTTTATCGTGCTATCTCGATTATCAAAGGTCATCCGTATCATCGAGTATGAGTTAAATTGTTGCATTACCTGTTTTTTAACATTATTCGCGTGAGATAATATTTCCAAAGAAAAAAACGTTTCCAATTTTAAGCGATTGTTATTTTTTCTATGATATTTGCTGAGAACCAAATTTATCTCGCATCGAGAAGCCCCAGAAGGCGCGAGTTATTGAGACAGATCGGTGTGAAATTTAATCTTTTATTAATGCGCGAAACACTGGG
>CAADGS010000072.1 GCA_900696615.1 uncultured beta proteobacterium | reverse complement strand
TGCGATACAGCCTTACGATCAGCATATTGCCGCACTGAATCGTTACCGTTCCTATACTTTACCTGTTAGCGTAACTGCTGCGGAAGCCTATATTTTGCTTGCTGCGGAACAACTGGCAAATGATCCCCTCTATCTATATCAATCCGAGCATACTCGCCAAAGAGCTCTGGGAGTCGCTCTGGATAACCGTAACGATTTACCATTGGTCAGCGTCATCATCCGTAGTATTGATCGTCCTACGTTATCGGACGCACTCGATTCCATAGCATTGCAAACATATGCAAACATTGAAGTCATTGTCGTCAACGCCAAAGGTGCTAATCACCGCGAGATAGACAATTGGTGCGGACGATTTCCGCTAAGAATGGTAGGAACTGAGGAGCAGGCCGGCCGCAGCCGGGCAGCAAATATCGGCTTACAAGAATCAAAGGGCAACTATCTGATCTTCCTCGACGATGATGACTGGTTTGAAGCAGACCATATCGAAAGATTGGTACAGGCAATTATTAATCACGCAGATATAAAGGTCGTTTATAGCGGCACAAAATGCGTCGATGAAAACAACCATCCTCTACCGACTCAATTCACAACCCCTTTCAATTCAACGCAGCTCATTGCGGGAAATTATATTCCCATCCACTCCGCACTGTTTTCCAGGGAGTTACTCGATCTTGGCTGCTCAGTTGATGAATCGCTTGAGCTTTTTGAAGATTGGGATTTCTGGTTGCAAGCCTCGACATTCACCG
Source organism: uncultured beta proteobacterium (assembly GCA_900696615.1). Lineage (GTDB taxonomy): Bacteria > Pseudomonadota > Gammaproteobacteria > Burkholderiales > Nitrosomonadaceae > Nitrosomonas. The sequence goes on along the minus strand of CAADGS010000072.1, from coordinate 16,757 downwards.
ATTTTCTTTTCATTGACAAATTAACTGCTGCGTATCGGATTTCCCGCCAATCCGGTTTTGGTGTCAACGCTGATGCCAGAAAGGCCGAGAAAGCAAGTTTAAAAATTTACAATAAATGGCTTCCTCGCTTACAAAACCGGCAACTCGTTCAGTTAATGTCAATGGTGCGTCAAAACCGGCTCAATGAAGAACATATGGAAGACCAACGACTTCAAGTCGATCAACTGAAACAATTATTGAGCGATAAAGAACAGCATTTAAAGAATCTTGAACAATACATCAGAGATCAAGAACAGCAATTCCAAACCCAGAATCAGCGAATCCATGATCAAGATCGGCAAATCAAAACCCAGTTACACGAAATCACCAATCTACATCGACAACTATCCAATCAAATCGGAACACTTCAGGAAATTCTGGCCTCCAACAGCTGGAAAATCACCCGCCCGCTCAGAGCGCTCATTCTCAGCATACGATGGCTGCGCGCACTTACTCGGAGAATCGTTTCGGCGCTTAGGCACTATGGAGGCATTAAGGGATTGGCGCATAGAATCGGGGAAATCGTCAGGCAAGAGGGAATAAAATCACTAGCCAACAAACTGACACGATTCTTGTTACCGAATCAAAACGACAGGGTCAATTCTTATCGCGGATGGATTAGTCGTTACGATACGCTATCGGATTCGTCGCGTGCCATCATGTGTTCACGTATCGAAAACTTTGAGATCAGACCGCTGATTTCTTTAATATTGCCCATTTATAACCCCAAACCGGAATGGCTGGCAGAATGTATTGAATCCGTTCGGAAGCAGATTTATCCGCATTGGGAGCTGTGTATCGTTGTTGATGCATCAACCGCTAGCGCTATTCGCTCTATTCTTGATCAGTTCCAACAACACGATGCGCGTATCAAAGTGGAATATCACGCGCAAAAGCCAAATATTCCGGCAGCTTCTAACCGCGCATTAGAAATTGCACAGGGTGAATGGATTGCGTTATTGAGTCCCGAGGATTCTCTCAGTGAACATGCGCTGTTCTGGGTAGCCGATGCTTTGCAGAAACCATCTGATGTTGCATTGATATACTCCGACGAAGATAAGATTGACGAATACGGCAACAGATCCTCGCCGTACTTTAAGTGTAATTGGAATCGGGAATTATTTTATTCCCATAACATGATTGAACATCTTAGTGTATTTCACGCCCCACTGATAAAGGAAATTGGAGGATTCAGGGCTGAATTCTCAGGTTCCCAGAATTATGACTTAGCATTACGTATCATCGAGCGCATTTCTGCATCACAAATTCATCACATCCCACGCATTCTCTATCATCTACGCACACCGGTTCACAATACCCAACAATCCATCGCCACCAATTCTGACGCCATACTGGCTGGCAAAAGAGCGCTTGATGAACACTTCCAACGTCAGCACATACACGCTAGGGCTGAATTTACAGGGCATCACTATCGCGTACGCTACGCTTTACCCGATCCCCAGCCACTCGTCACATTAATCATACCAACGCGGAATGGATTGCAACTGCTTAGCCAATGCATTGATAGCATCATTGAAAAAACTACTTACAAGAATTATGAAATACTTGTTGTTGACAATAATTCTGACGATGCAGCCACATTGCAATATATGCAACGATTAGAGTTAAAAGGAGAAGCCCGAATACTAAGGGATAATCGCCCCTTTAACTATTCTGCATTAAATAATAATGCCGTAAAATTCGCGCGCGGCGAATTTATCGGATTGCTGAATAACGATGTGGAAGTTATTTCCAGCGACTGGTTATCCGAGATGCTCTCTATTGCTAACCAGCCTGAAACCGGTGCCGTAGGGGCAAGACTCTGGTATCCCGATGACACCCTTCAGCACGGTGGCGTCATTCTAGGTTTGGGCGGTCTTGCAGCACATTCCCACAAGCATTTGCCACGCCATGAAGCTGATCAATTTGTGCGAGCAAGCTGCACCCAGAATCTTTCTGCAGTGACTGCTGCATGCTTGGTCATACGAAAATCCATTTATGAGAAGGTGGGAGGGTTGGAGGAAAAACATTTGCAAGTGGCATTCAACGATGTGGACTTCTGTCTGCGCGTGCAAGATGCAGGTTACCGTAACGTATGGACCCCATACGCAGAGCTTTATCACCATGAATCCGCAACACGCGGGTACGAAGACACTCCGGAAAAGAAAGCACGATTTCACCAAGAAATTCAATTTCTTAAACAACGTTGGGGTGATGCATTGTTAAACGACCCTGCTTATAATCCTAATTTAACTTTAAACTCAGAAGATTTTTCTTTGGCTGATCCACCAAGAATAGAACTATTAACCAGTTAATAGATATATCCAACACAGTATTCATGAACAATTCTTATGATTCGTATCAACATACTGATGCCTCATTCAAGCAAAACGTCTTGAGTAATCTCATCTTCGCTGCCGCAATCCGCAAGCTTTAGATACGTTGAACTCAAGCATTATACCGATCATTGTTACTTATAATCCTGCGACAGATATACTGTTGGCAAGCCTCAAAGCGCTACTTGCTCAAGTCAACACAATCATTGTCGTCGACAACGGCTCAAGTTTCCCCATCGAAGACATATTACAAAACCTTCCCGGTTCCCAGACCAACAACATCAAGCTTCATAAATTGAGTCATAACTATGGATTGGGCAAAGCCTATAACGTTGGAATAGCGTTGGCACGAAGTTTTAACGCTACTTTTATTCTCCTGATGGATCATGACAGCATCCCAGAATCGAATATGCTGTATGAATTGCACAATACGTTCATCAGTCTCGAGAAAAAGGGAAAATTGATCGCCGCAGTCGGGCCGCGCTATCGTGATTACCGTACTGACAGGCTTTCCGAATTTGTAGCCGTTGGCTCATTTGGACTGACACGCCTTAATTGCAATCTTTCCACTCATTACGTTCGCGCCGACTTTATCATATCTTCCGGATCATTGATTTCATTGCGGTCTCTCGACCAAATTGGGAATATGGATGAAGAACTGTTCATTGATCACATCGATACAGAATGGTGCTTTCGTGCAAAAGCCAAAGGTTTTGAAATCTATGGCGCTTGTGATGCTACCATGCTGCATTCCCTCGGTGAACGCCAAGTTCGCGTTTGGTGGGGGCGTTGGAGATCCATTCCTTACCATCAGCCTTTCCGTTATTATTATATGTTTCGAAATAGTGTCCTGCTATGGCAACGCACTTATATGCCAGACACATGGAAGCGCGCTGACAAGATACGCATGCTTTATTTCTTATTGTTTTTCATTATTGTGTCGCCTAACAGAATGGCTAATTTGTATATGATGATCAAAGGACTCAAGGATGGTTTCCTGAAACGATCCGGAAGACTATGAATTCCCATGAGAATATCAAATGGATATTGCAGTGCAAAATTTGCAACCCGTATCTGTAGTCATCGTAAACTATAACGCTGGCCCACTGATCATCGAGTGTGTCAGCAAAGCGCTGGATCAAGCACAGGAAGTTATCGTGGTGGATAATGCATCCACTGATTCGAGTGTAAACGATCTCATGCATTGCTTTTCCCGAAACGGCCGATTCTCGATGATCTGTTTGGAGAAAAATTCGGGGTTTGCCGCTGGTTCCAATACGGGTATGAATGCTACAACACAACCTTACATCCTTTTTCTTAATCCTGATTGCATCCTGGGTTCTGATTCATTGCGCATTATGGTCGAAGCGATCGAGTCAGAATCTGGAACCGGCATGGTTGGTGGATATTTGATCAATCCTGACGGTTCCGAGCAAGGCGGCGGACGACGTGCTATGCCTACGCCATGGCGAGCTTTTGTGCGCGCTTTTGGCTTATATCATTTGAAAAAGTATTGGCCGCAGCTATTTTTTGACTTCCATTTGGACAAACAACCTCTGCCCACATCCCCTATTGAAGTAGAAGCCATATCAGGCGCACTCATGTTAGTGCGGCGTGAGGCGACTGACGATGCAGGATTGTGGGACGAAGGTTATTTTTTACACTGCGAAGATCTTGATTGGTGCATGCGCTTTAAACAGAGAAATTGGAAAATTGTTTTTGTGCCCGATGCACCGGTAACTCATTTTCAGGGAACCTGCAGTCACTCCCGACCTTTCTTTGTCGCGTGGCACAAGCATAAGGGCATGGTGCGCTTTTATCGCAAGTTTTTCCACCAGCAATACCCTGGCGTGCTGATGGTAATGGTTATATCGGGTGTATGGTTACGCTTTGCTGCCACGGTTATATTTTATGCACTGCGCAAAGGTTGCCAAAAGTTGAAATTAAAACATGGATAATCAAGAAGTAGGCCTATTAGGCGCAACCAGTCTGGTAGGTGAATGTATAATCAAAAAATTAATGTATGATCAGATACATATCACTGCCTTTTCCCGCCATCCGGTAACTCAGAACCATCCGCACGTTACATGGCAGCGGCTTTATACCGATCAACCGGCAATCAACGATGCGACGAATAATAATATTCCATTGTGGATATGCGCCGCTCCGATTTGGATATTACCTGAGTATTTCGACCTCTTATTAGCATACGGCATCCGAAGAATTGTTGTAATATCTTCCACCAGCCGGTTTACCAAAAATTCATCGTCCGATCTGCACGAAAAAGAAATAGCGTCTCAACTGATTAAAGGAGAAGAACTTGTGCAAGCTTGGGCAGCTATGCACAAGATTGAATGTATTATTTTGCGTCCCACCCTGATATATGGATTTGGGCGCGATAAAAATGTTACGGAAATCGCGAAATTTATCCGGCGATTCGGATTCTTTCCAATCTTTGGATCAGCTAAGGGATTACGGCAGCCTATTCATGTTGAAGATGTTGCGTCGGCGTGCATCGATGCGTTAACTGCGTTACATTTATCTAGCGGCTGCTATAACCTGGCGGGCGGCGAATCGTTAACGTATTGTGAAATGGTTAGACGTATTTTTGCAGCGCTTGATCGCTCTCCCCGTCTATTGACTATACCATTGTGGCTTTTTCGGATAACGACGAGGTGTTTGAATCGCTTGCCGCACTATCGCCATTGGAACGCAGCAATGGCAGAGAGAATGAATCATAACTTGGTATTTGATAATTCCGCTGCAATGCAGGATTTAAATTTTTCTCCCCGTGCATTTAGATTGTCAGAAAAAGATTTGCCTGGTCAAAACTAACGAACGGAAATTATAATTAGTACAATTCAACTTGCTGTAATTTTTGATATTTTTCAAACTTCTCTTATGTATATAATTTTTTTATCATTTCATAGATGAAATTTAAGTTTAAAACTCCCCAAAATGAAGTTGCGCTAGCATTAGCCAGTTTTAAAAGCACTTTCCGCAACATAGGTGTATTCAGCGCGGTCATCAACATGCTGATGCTGATGCCGGCTATCTATATGTTACAACTCTACGATAGCGTTCTTACCAGCCGCAATGAAATGACATTACTCATGCTGACGTTGATCATGCTGGGAGCCTACATTTTTATGGGCGCACTGGAATATGTACGTAGCTTCGTACTCATTCGCGTGGGGGCTCAGCTTGATATGAAATTGAATAAACGCGTTTACACCGCCGCTTTCGAGCAAAGTCTTAAACAAGGGGATGGTAATGCCGGGCAAGCTTTGAAAGACCTCACTAATCTTAGACAGTTTCTGACAGGCAATGCGCTTTTCGCTTTTTTTGATGCTCCATGGTTTCCGATTTTTTTAATCGTGATTTTCATGTTTCACCCCATTTTAGGAGTATTTGCCTTATGCGGTACCTCGATCTTAATTACACTGGCGTATATCAATGAAAAAGTGTCACATAAACCCCTGGCTGACGCCAATACAATGGCTATTGCATCTACCAATATAGCATCCAACAATCTACGTAATGCAGAAGTAATTGAAGCGATGGGGATGCTGCCCAATATACAATCCCGCTGGTATAAACTGCATAGCCGTTTCCTGAATCTGCAAGCCGAAGCCAGCGAAAAGTCGGGTATTGTTACTGCATTGTCCAAATCTTTTACAGTTGCGTTGCAATCGCTGATGCTGGGGTTAGGTGCCTTACTGGTGTTGGAAAACAGCATTACGCCGGGAATGATGATTGCCGGTTCAATTTTATTAGGCAGAGCCATTGCGCCTGTTCAGTTGCTGATCAGCGTATGGAAACAAATAGGCAGCACACGAAGCGCCTATGAGCGTTTAACCAAGTTACTCGAGCAAAATCCTGCTCGCGAAGCAGGTATGGCGTTGCCCAAACCTAAAGGAACAATTAGTGTTGAAAATGTTACCGCCATACCACCTGGCGGAAAAGTTCCGGTGATCAAAGGTCTGAATTTCTCACTAGCGGCCGGGGAGGTACTGGGCGTCATCGGTCCCAGCGGATCGGGAAAATCCACGCTCGCACGCTTGTTAGTCGGCGTATGGCCAGCGGCGGCCGGAAAAGTAAGACTGGATGGCGCTGATGTTTATCTTTGGAATAAAGACGAGTTGGGGCCTCATATTGGCTATTTACCGCAAGATATCGAATTATTCGCCGGTACCATTTCAGAAAATATCGCCCGGTTTGGAGAAATTGATGCGGAAAAAGTGATTTTAGCGGCTAAACGTGCTGGTGTGCATGACATGATTCTGAATATGCCGGAAGGCTACGATACACCACTCGGTGATGGCGGTGCAGGCTTATCTGGCGGACAAAAACAGCGTCTAGGCTTAGCGCGCACTATGTACGATGATCCATCATTAATTGTTCTCGATGAACCCAATTCAAATCTGGACGATGTCGGTGAGCAAGCCTTATTAGCCGCATTGATTGATTTAAAGAAACGTGGAAAAACAATCGTGCTCGTTACACACCGCACCAGCATTATCAGCGTAACCACTAAGTTACTGTTATTACAGGATGGCATGGCAAAAATGTTTGGCCCGACCAACCAAATTATCGAAAGACTTACTAAACAGCAACAGCAAGCACAAAAAACTTTGCAATCTCAGCAAGGCGCTAACAATCAAACCGCTCAGGGTCAGGCAGGTCAATCTGCCAGCGCAACAGGCTCAGAAAATAAATTATAAGATATCTAGGGAACATTGACTTGTGAACAGGAATAATAATGAAGCTTGTCGCAAAAGATAAAGAAATAGTCATTGATAACGTTGCAATCGACAACTCAAGTCGGGTAGAAACGGATGAAACCGTTCATACCCGTTTAGGGTGGTGGATCGTTCTAGTCGGTTTTGGCGGCTTTGTTCTATGGGCATCTTTTGCTCCGCTTGATAAAGGTGTTCCGATCTCGGGGACAGTCGCCGTTGCTAGTCACCTGCAAGCGGTTCAGCATCAAACTGGCGGCATTATTGATAACATACTGGTCAAAGAAGGTGATCAAGTTGAGGTAGGTCAGGTACTCGTTCGCATGAACGATGTTCAGATCAAAGCACAAGCTGAGATAACTCGAAGTCAACTCTTTGCGGCGCGTGCTATTGAAGCGCGCTTACTGGCAGAACGCGATGGTAGAGATACCATTGTATTCCCCGAGGACTTATTGTCACAACAAAGCGATCTTCGCATCTCCAACAATATTATTGTGCAGAATCAATTATTCGCATCCAGGAAATCTGCGCTACGACATGAAATAGCTGCTCTTGATGAAATTACTGCTGGGCTTAAGTTGCAGATACGCGGACTCGAAGCTTCCAAGGTCAGCAAGAATCAACAACTAAAATTCCTTGAAGAACAACTCGTAAATTTGCGCGATCTCGCAAAAGACGGCTTTGTACCTCGCAATCGTGTGCTTGACGTCGAACGTACTTACACGCAACTCTTGGGAGAGATTTCTGCAGATACCGGTAATATTGGCCGCATTCAACGTCAAATTGCAGAATCCGAGCAACGCCGTATTCACCGGCTTGAAGAAAATCAAAAAGAAGTCCGGCAAAAACTATCAGATGTGCAACGCGAAATTGAGGCCTTGAGCAGTCGCTTATACGGACAAGATTTTGAACTGGCTAACATTGAAGTTAAAGCACCGGTTGCCGGTACCGTGGTGGGCATGAATGTCTTTACTGTGGGCGGTATCATAGGACCGGGATTTAAGCTGATGGACATCGTTCCGCGTGACGACTTGTTAATCATCACAGGGCAAGTCCCTGTCCATTTGATTGACCGCGTACATGTCGATCTTCATGTCGATTTGATTTTTACTGCACTCAATCAAAAGAAAACACCGAATATTCCAGGTATTGTCACTCAGGTGTCTGCAGATCGCCTAACGGATGAACGCACTGGGTTTCCGTATTACAATATCAAAGCAAAGGTAACGCCAGAAGGTATGAAAAAGTTGTTTGATCAGCAGATTAGGGCAGGCATGCCAGTGGAAGTATTTATTAAGACAGGCGAGCGATCATTGATGAGTTATCTATTCAAACCAATACTGGATCGCGTCCATTCGTCCATGAGTGAAGAATAGTTGTGATAACATTCCTCCGCAGAAAGCTTATTGTTTTAAGCTGCAGTATTTTATTTGGCCCAACTAGCCATGCTTATGCCATGAGTTTGCTGGATGCCTATGAAGCTGCACTGCAGCATGACCCAACCTATCGTTCTGCTCTTCATGAAAGCGAAGCAGGGCAACAGGCCGAAGCCATCGGGCTTGCAAGCTTGTTACCCAATCTTTCCATAACCCATTCGCAAAGCACCAGTAGCGGAACAATTACGCAAACCGGTGTTACACGGTCGCTTGAATTTGACAGTCAAGTCAGTACCCTGTCATTACGCCAGCCATTAATAAATTTCGAGGCTACTGCCGGTTATCGTCAGGGAAAAGCACAAGCCGATTCAAGTCGTGCCAAGTTTACCGGGCGTAGCCAGCAACTCGTTGTCCGCTTAGTAGAAGCTTATGTCGAAACACTGCTCGCGCAAGATCATGTCAGGTTAGCAGAAACGCAGCTCAATTCGCTTGATGAACTGAAGCGGATTAATGAGCGCATGTTAGAAAAAGGTGAAGGAACCACTACGGACGTTCTCGAGACGCAATCGAAACATGCAATCGCACAAGCACGCGTTATCGAAGCCAAAGATGCCTTGCAGGTGGCTCAACTCAAACTAGAAGCAATTGTAGGGCAAAAAATAAACCAACTGGATCGTCTTGCCGATACTTTCAGTTCCCGTTCCATTCACTTGCAGGATTACGACAGCTGGTATGCGCTCGCACTGGAGCGCAACGCCGAATTGGTTACACAGCGTCATGCTGTAGCATCCGGAAAGGAAGAAATCAGAAAAACCCATGCCGGGCATGCTCCCCGCGTCGATCTGGTCGGCAGTTTAACTCGCAATAAAGCAGGATCATTTATCACTGCAGATCGTGATGTCAGCTTGGGTACGATAGGCATCGAAGTCAATTTTCCACTTTATTCAGGAGGCCGCATCAATGCGCTCACCGCACAAGCAAAAGCTAACCATGCTCGCGCTGAGGCTGATCTGGATGCCATTACCGATAAAATAACTGTGGAGTTGCGTAACCAATACAATCTGTTACTCAGTGGTGTCAAAAAAATTGAATCACTCGAGCTGGCTGTCAAATCAGCTGAATTACTGGTTGCAGCGACAGAAAAAAGCATTCTGGGAGGCATAAGAATCAATCTGAATTTATTGGACGCACAGCAGCAGTTACATACGGCACGTCGCGATCTCGCTCAAGCAAGATACGACTATCTGCTCGCCTATCTTCGCTTGCAATTGGCTGCTGGTACTCTGGTGCTAGACGATTTGAGAAATGTAGCCAGTTACTTTATCCCCTTGTTGCCACAAAAACACTGAATGCGTATCACGGTCAGTTAAAATTTAGCTATCTACAGACTTCATCATAAATTTCATCGTTTGCTGCCATTTCTAAGCTATTCATTGAATAATTATCGATAGAAGCGATTGATATTAATTCAAGCAGATAAAATTCGTAGCCGATCAGCATGCAATAGCCAAACAAAATACCATACTTTACGTGCCTAACGCGTACGCCTCCTGTCAATGGCGCATTATGGTGAATAACGAGTAATATTACTGGCAATGCGGTCAGCGTAAGCTTCAAAGCAATAAACTTACCGGTATCATATTCGATCAGTATCGCCATTAACCTATTAAGCTCTTCGCCACCACTTTCCAGAATATTAAGTGTAAGTAACGCATCTACTGCGCTTAAAATTAAAATCGCAATTACACATGGCATTAAATAATGATTTGCATAATAATCAACATATTCAGTTCTTACATACCCTTTTCTTCGCTCACCTATCCTTCTTCCTGCTTTGATTCCTAAATGAAAAAGGCAAAAAAACGGCACACTTTGACGACGATCTTGACAGCGCTTATCAGATATTTCGGTTCTAATTGTCATATTTTACTTTCCCCATACTTTATTGAAATCGATAACAAGCTATAAGAAGAACAATTCTGAGTAATTCGTTCAAATATGATCCTTGCAACACTCTATTCTCACGACATTATAATTAATAAAATAAATAGATCAATAGCTTACAAAAAGCTTTTGCAAAGATTCAGAATTTCCTGGATTCTATCTAGCCATAACAATGCTTGACAGAGAAATATGTCATAAAATTAAAGGGAGTGATGCCATCACCTTGTCAGTACAAGTGCCCTAATAACGATAAAAATTAGCACGCAGTTCTTGGATCATACGCTCACTATTTGAGAAAAACATATGCAACTTCCCGCTTCAGTTAATTTAAAAATTTGTATTGACATCACCGCCTTAACAAGCTGTAATACGCGGTTCTATTGATAAAATAAAATTAGAGAAAACATATGAAACGAACTTACCAACCTTCAGTTATTAAAAGAAAACGTACTCACGGATTTCTTGTGCGAATGAGAACACGAAGTGGTGCAGCGGTGATCAGGGCGCGTCGCGCTAAAGGTCGCGCTCGCTTGAGCGTTTAATTTCGTTAAGTTTTTTTACATTTACTGAAATTTACCGTTTCCCAAGAAATTGCCGGCTACACAAAGCAACTGAATTTGCTTCGGTAATCGATTTAAAATGCTACCGCGCTAGTGGTGACTTTATTCAAATTTATGCCAAGCCAAACGGGCTTGCTTACGCACGAATTGGGTTAATCGTATCGAAAAAGACTGAGAAACGTGCAGTTAAGCGAAATTGGATTAAGCGAATACTTCGAGAAACGTTCCGTAAAAGTCGGCATTATCAATGTAGGTGTACAGATAAAATGGATTGGGTCATAAGGATGCGCCGTTCTGTAACCAAAAACGAATCAATGGAATTGATTACTGAAATTAAGTTATTGATGTTTAAATTACAGCAATGTCACGAATATTAATTATCTTTATTAAACTCTATCAGTACTGCATAAGCCCTCTGATAATTCCTTCATGCCGTTTTAGTCCCACCTGCTCCCAATATGCGATTGAAGCCTATGAAAAATATGGATTCCTACAAGGAACACGATTGAGTATTTGGCGCATACTGCGGTGCAATCCTTGGAGCAAAGGCGGTTACGAGCCTGTACCATAGAAAAAAAGAGACTTAATTTCAGAAATCGCGTACAACTGATTTATTCAACTTGAGGCTACCTATTAATTGGCTATTCAAAAAATACCATTAATGCATTAGGTTAAACAACACTGTCAATTATTCTTCATTCAAAGTGGTATCGAAACCCATCAACCTGACCAGATAAGCAATGGAAACAAAAAAACTTATACTCATCATTATTTTCTCCACTTCTTTGTTGTTTTTGTGGGATTCATGGCAAAAGGAAATGTACCCACCTACATCACAAGTAAAAACTGGAGTTGCTGCCGATTCTTCCAACCAGCGCCACGATCCTTTACCTGTACCAGGAGATAGTCTAACCTCCTCAACAGATGAGTCGAGCAATAATTCTGCAGCAATTGAAGGCACAAGCCCATCTATTACTCCTAATCTATTTGCCATAGGCGAAAAAATTAAAGTTACAACGGATATGATCGTTGCTGAAATCGATACGGCAGGAGGTGACATACGCCAGCTTGGCTTATTGAAGCATCCTTCTCGGGAAGACAAAAATAAGCCTTACGAACTGCTATTAGACAAATCTGCACGGTTTCATGTGGCCCAATCGGGATTAATTGGCGATGGACTTCCCAGTCACAAAACAAAATATACTGCAGACTCATCACATAACGGTAATTACGAACTGGAACCGGGACAAGATAAAGTCGTCGTGCGTCTTCTCGCGCCTGAAACAGATAACTTAAAAGTTGCGAAGATTTATACTTTCCACCGTGATAGCTATGTCATTGATGTCGAATTTGAAATCACTAATAACGGTGAAACCGAGATTATTCCCTTTTCTTACTTCCAAATGTTGAGAGATTCCAATGAACCAACGGGATCCAGTACACTGATCCATTCGTATACCGGACCTGCGATGTATACGGAAGAAGAGAAATTCTTAAAAATAAAATTTTCCGATATAGATAAAAATAAAGCGGAGTATCCAGTTAATGCGGATAATGGTTGGATAGCCATGTTAGAACACTACTTTCTAACCGCCTGGCTTCCTTCACAGCAAACCCCGCGAGAATACTACGCTAAACGCCTAGCTCACAATCAATATACCGCTGGCGTTATTACACCGGTTGGTGCAATAGAACCCGGTCAAACCAAAAATGTCACCATACCTTTCTATGCGGGTCCGCAAGAACAAGAAAAATTAGCGGAATTATCACCGGGTCTAGAATTAACCGTCGATTATGGATGGTTGACGATACTTGCAAAACCATTATTCTGGTTGCTTTCTTTCTACCATTCATGGGTTGGAAACTGGGGCCTAGCTATCATTCTTTTGACACTCACTGTCAAGCTCATTTTCTTTCCATTGTCTGCTGCTGGGTATCGCTCGATGGCAAAGTTGAGAGTTGTCACGCCCAAACTGCAACGAATACGCGAGCAATATGCTGATGATCGGCAACGCATGCATCAAGCCATGATGGAGTTTTACAAACAAGAAAAAATTAACCCAATGGGAGGGTGTTTACCGATTCTAGTTCAGATTCCTGTATTTATTGCGTTGTTCTGGACCTTGATGGCTGCCGTAGAACTTCGCTATGCCCCGCTGGCATTATGGATTACCGACATGTCGGTGCCTGATCCATATTATGTGCTGCCAGTAATTATGGGCATATCAATGTGGATTCAATCTAAGCTTAGCCCTACCCCAGCAGATCCAATTCAAGCAAAAGTAATGCAAATTATGCCTATTGCTTTCAGCATTTTCTTTTTCTTTTTCCCAGCCGGATTGGTGCTTTATTCACTTTGTAACAACATCCTTTCCATCGCTCAACAATGGCAAATCACCCGGATGTACGAAAATAAAGCTGGTGAATCCAATAAAGACAAAGATCAGAAAAAAAGAAAAAGTAAACCTGAGCCAACCGCTGAGGAGCCTCGGTTACTTGCATCCGACAACAAGCAAGCAGTTGAAAGTGAGACAGTGGAAGCTGTAAATACGAATGGCGATCAAAGCGAAAAACCTCAACCTCAGTCAGCGGTAGCGCCTGTTCCAGGGAGAAACAAAGCGCCTACAAAGGCAAGAGGTACGATTGGCAAGAAATCGAGGAAAAAATAAAAGTATTACCGCTTATTCTCTATCTCGGATAACCGGTAATGGCTAGCAGCAACCATCGATTTTTTTATGGTGAGTCCTGATACGATCGCTGCCATAGCAACCCCGCCAGGTCGTGGCGGGGTCGGCGTAATCCGCATCTCCGGAAAAAATCTCGCAAAACTAATCAAAGCATTACTCGGCAAGCAACTTAAACCGCGCCACGCTCACTTATGTCAATTCTTCGATAACGACCGTCAAATCATTGACCAAGGTATCGCGCTTTATTTCCCTGCTCCGAACTCATACACCGGCGAAGACGTGCTCGAATTGCAGGGACATGGCGGCCCAGTCATAATGAATTTATTGCTCAATCGCTGCCTTGCTGTGGGCGCTCGTTTGGCACAACCTGGTGAATTTACGCTGCGCGCTTATCTTAATAACAAAATCGACCTCATTCAGGCTGAAAGCGTCGCAGATATCATTGCGGCCAACACAGCAGAAGCTGCCCGCTGTGCCGTTGATTCCTTACAAGGACATTTCTCAGCCAAAATTGTAGCACTTGTAGATTTATTGATTACGCTGCGCATGCTTATTGAAGCCACACTGGATTTTCCAGAAGAAGAAATCGACAACATCCAGGCATTACACATCAAAGAAAAGTTAGGTCAGATACATACGCAACTTGAGCGAATCTTTGCTTCTGCCCGACAAGGAAAGATATTGCAGGAAGGTATCAAAATTGTACTTGCAGGTGCACCCAACGTGGGCAAATCCAGTCTATTAAATCAATTGGTTCAAGACGATATAGCTATCGTCACAGATATACCAGGTACCACTCGCGATCCCATCCAGCGCACCATCGCTCTCGATGGCATACCGATTCATATTATCGATACAGCAGGCTTGAGACAAACCAGTGATATTGTTGAGCAAAAAGGTATCGAGCGTACTCACGCGGCCATTCAAAGCGCTCATATGGTAATCTGGCTGATCGATAGCAGCCTGCAGCAGCCAGACCCAGACAACGGAAATCAATTACTTGCTTACATTCCCGCTGACAAACCGCAAATCACTGTATTTAACAAAATTGACTTGCTGAATGAAGCGCCACACATGGATGAAGAAGGTGGTAACATCAACATTCACCTTTCCGCCAAAACGGGTGCGGGCATTAAATTGCTACACCGGAAAATACTGGAAATTGCAGGCTGGCAATTCAATCACGCCGGAGAAGGAATATTCATGGCCAGACAACGCCATCTGGAAGCACTTTCAGAAGCCAGGAAGCATCTGGACAATGCACAAAAATTCATGTCAAATGACTATCAATTGGAACTTCTGGCAGAAGAACTCAGGCTAGCGCAACTGGCATTGTCTTCGATAACCGGGAAATTTACGGCAGATGATTTGTTGGGAGAAATCTTTTCGCACTTTTGCATTGGCAAGTGAAATTTTCTAACAACGCGCAGAATGACATGCTCTTCCTAAATCGATAGGAAATGGAAATGCGCGATATCACGCCAAGCATTTCATCATAGACCTGCACTGTAAGCCTGTATCCGGTATTTCCGCGATAAGCCGAATATACTTCCACAATTCTTTAAAGGCCAATCAAGCGAATGCCGCTAACAATATCTCCACACTGAATCAATGGGATTTTTTTACTATGCGCTTAGGAATATTAGAAGACGATGCCAGTCAGATATCCATCTATGAGCTTTTATTTTCATCCACATCAAAATATCAATACCAATTTTTTGGAACGATTGCATCTTTCTTGTGCGCACTCAAACAAGAAAAATTTGATCTACTCATCATCGATTGGATACTACCCGACGGTACTGCGGGAGAAGTATTAAAATGGGTACGGGATTCACTAAAATGGCATATTCCGGTTATTTGCGTCACAACATGCAATAGCGAATCGGATGTTGTGAACGTATTACACATGGGCGCTGACGATTACTTCGTCAAATCATCTCGATATTTTGAACTACTTGCCAGAATCGAATCGCTGGCTCGGCGCAGTCAAGAAAAACAAACTGTCGCTCATTCGCAATTCGGATCTTATGAAATTGATCATGAAAATCAAGCAATCATCATTGCAGGCAAACACGTTGAACTCACGCAAAAAGAATTTGCTTTAACCTGCTATCTATTCCAAAACCAAAATAAACTCCTCTCAAGGGTACATTTACTGGAAAAAATCTGGGGATTGGCTGCTGAAATCGATACGCGTACAGTTGACACGCATATCAGCCGTATTCGCCACAAACTTAGCTTCTCTTCCCAGAATGAGTGGGACGTCTCGACAATTTATGGCTACGGTTATCGCCTGCAGCAAACTAGAAACACTGCCATTGCATAAGAAAATAATCGCTTTAAAAATCTCCGTGCTTGCACCGCATGCATAAATTCTTATAAAAAACTTTTAATCATCCGATAGTCCTGCATGGCTTAGCAGCACATCCCGCGTTCTCGCCGGCTCAAACACCACATCAAAGCACCATTGGCCGAAACCGCCTTGTTCGTTGACCGTCTTGATCCAAAGCACCATCGCCGCGCGTTTGATGCGGTTGCGTTCATCGTCGGGGCCTTTCACTTCCAGCACCAGCGTTTTGCCGTTATCGAGCCGGATCAGATAATCCGGCACGAAATTGCGCGAAGAACCGCGCCACAAATGACGGATAACAAAATCCAAATGGTCGTTTTTGGCCCACGCTACCACCTGCGGCACTTTCTCGCACAAATCCGCTACTGCTTTCTCCCACGTGCTGTCGTACACCACATGGCTGATCTGCGACCGCACCGTCGCCTGGCAGGGTTTGGTCGTTAACCACGAGCGCATGCGGGATGTGGAGCCGATCGGCTGCAATTCATCGAACACGGCTTCGAGCTTCTCGGTATTTTGCAACCGGACAAACCGGTTCACATGCCCGACCACGGTATCCATATTCAACGCAAATAAAATCTGCTGACGCATCGGGTCTTGATGCCACATGCTGGGAATGTGCAATTTGTCGCTATGGAGAAACTGCTCGACGATACGGATCAACTGCACCGCCAGAAACTGCTTATCGCCGCCGAAACTGTCGACATTTTGCAAAAACAACTT
>CAADGS010000071.1 GCA_900696615.1 uncultured beta proteobacterium | reverse complement strand
TATTTCAGGAATATCAGTCCCAGCACCACATGCTTGTACTCCGCCGCATCGATGTTTTTGCGCAGTTTGTCGGCGGCTTTCCACAGTTGTTTTTCCAATGGTTCTTCTTTGGCTGCTTTTGTTTTAGCCATGGTCGATTATTATTTTATTCATGATAGAGAGGTCATCGTCAAAGCGATTCAGTCGGATTGTAACCATAAAATGAAGCAGTTGCTTAACGACCGGCATTCGAATATCAGAAATCTGCCAATGTCCGCCAGGGGGATTGCATAGCGGTTTGCCTGCTCGCATATTTTTATGTACGGCGGTATTCCATGTCAAAATCATACAATTTGTTTTGTTTATTCATTTGACATGGTCGCAGTGAGTGTGTTTGAATAATGTAACCTATTTCAAATTGGGAGTGATGAGAACATGTCAAATCATGGTGGAAAGCGCGAAAATGCAGGCAGGCCGCCAGGCCAAGGAAAGTTTGGCGAACCGACGGTGACGATGCGGGTACCGGAGAGCCAAAAGGCAACGATTAAAAGTTTTTTGGAAGCTTTGCAACGCAAACGGGCGAGGATCGATGGCGGCACCCCAGTTATGGATACCGAGGTGGATGAATTTTTCTTTCCTGAAATCAGCGATCAGCCGACCCGTTTGCCGCTTTTTTCCACTAAAGTGGCAGCGGGCTTCCCCAGTCCGGCGGACGATCATATCGAGAAGCGCCTCGATGTCAGTGAATTTCTGATCGATCACGCCGCCTCTACCTTCTTTGTCACCATTAAAGGGGAATCGATGATCGATGTCGGCTTGCTACCTGGGGATAAAGCTGTCGTGGATCGCTCCAAAACACCCGGTATCGGGGATATCGTGCTGGCTGTCGTGGATCGGGAATTTACCATCAAAATCCTTGATTACGGGGCGAATAAAATGCCCAGGCTCATGCCTGCCAATTCATCCGGCGCTTACCGGCCGATTTACATTCGTCCGGATATGCAGTTTGAGATTTTTGGCGTCGTGACCGGATCGTTCCGCCGCTTTAAATGAGTACGTTATTGCCATGCTACGTATTGCTCGATCTGGAGACAACCGGCGCTATACCGACCCAAGATCGTATCACGGAGATTGGTTTGATCCGCTATGAGCATGGCATTGAAGTAGGCCGCTGGAGTACGTTGATTAATCCGGAAGTCGGTATTTCGCCGTTTATTCAACGATTGACGGGTATTACCCAGGAGATGGTAAAGAACGCCCCCACATTCCAGGAAGTCAAGGATACGTTGCTGGAATGGCTGGATAATGCAGTATTGTGCGCACACAACGTACGCTTCGACTACGGGTTCCTTAAGAATGAATTTAAGCGCATTGACATGACTTTTCAGAAGAAACTGCTGTGCACCGTCAAACTGTCAAGGAAGCTCTATCCCCAGCATCATTCGCACGGTCTGAACGCCCTTATCGAAAGATTCAATCTGGTTTGTGAAAATCGCCATCGTGCCATGGCCGATACCGAACTGATGGCGGCGTTTATTAATGCCGCCATCCGGGAACTTGGCGAATCGATGGTTCAGGAAACCGCACAGGTCTTGCTGAAACAGCAAGCTATTCCGGTTCATCTCGATCACCTTGAAGTCCATGCCATACCGGATACGTGCGGTGTTTATTTGTTTCATGGCGAAAGCGCGCTGCTATATGTCGGCAAGAGCGTTGCACTAAGGTCTCGTATATTCAACCATTTTCAAGGTGATCATCGTTCAGCTAAGGAAATGCGTATCGCTCAAGAAATCAAGTGGATCGAGTACCGGGTTACGAGCGGGGAGCTTGGAGCGTTACTCTTGGAATCCCGCCTGATCAAAGAATATCAGCCTATTCACAATCGGCAGCTCAGACGCGAGCGGCAATTGTGCGCCTGGCAGGTTTCTGACGATCTTGCGGCCCGTCCCCTAGTCACTTTAATCAATGAAAGTGATATCGATCGCAATGCCCTAAATAACGTTTATGGCACTTTCAAAACCAAACGACAAGCCCTGGAGGTTTTGAACAAACTCGCGGATGAGTATGGGCTTTGCGATAAAGCGTTAGGGTTGGAAAAAGGCGCCGGTGTGTGTTTTTCTCATCAGTTGAAACATTGCAAAGGTTTATGTGCCGGAAAGGAAACTGCGGAATCCCATCGGTTACGCCTTCTGACAGCTTTAAATGGTTATAAGCTGTTAGCTTGGCCGTTTGCTGGCCGTATCGGGATCAGGGAACACAATCCGTATCATGACGTGACAGAAATGCACGTCTTTGATCAATGGTGTCATTTGGGAAGTATAAAAGATTACCAGGAATTGGATGCGCTATCGGCTCAGCCGCAGTTTGATCGCGATACTTACCGGTATTTGCTGAAATTCCTGAATAAAAAGAACGTTGAGATCATCGCACTGCCTTGACATGCCACATCGCGCCATCGCGTTAATTGACGTCAACAACTTTTATGTCAGTTGTGAGCGGGTATTCAATCCTAAGCTGGAAGACAGACCTGTTGTAGTGCTTTCCAACAATGACGGTTGTGCGGTTGCCAGGAGCAACGAAGCCAAAGCATTGGGTGTCAGAATGGGTCAGCCGTGGTTTCAGCTCAAGGATTTGGCCAGGAAACACGGCATCATCGCGTATTCATCCAATTATGCACTCTATGCCGACATGAGTAACCGCGTCATGAGCATTTTGAGCATGTTCAGCCCCGATCAGGAAATTTATTCGATTGATGAATGCTTTCTCGACCTGACAGGGTTTGGAAGGTTTAATCTGATTGACTATGGCCAGCAGATCCGGCAGCGCATCAAACAATGGACGGGATTGCCGGTTTGCGTCGGAATCGGGTCAACCAAAACGCTGGCCAAGCTAGCCAATCACATGGCAAAGAAGATTCCGGGATTCAAGGGCGTATGCAACCTGAATGACCTTTCCCGCTTACAGCAGGAAGATTGGTTTTCCCGGATCGGTGTTGGTGAAACATGGGGCGTGGGTAGAAGGCTTGCACCGAAGCTGCGGGACATGGGAATCAAGACCGTTCTCGATCTCAAGCGGTCCGATCCGGTGCAAATGCGTGCTTATTTTTCAGTGGTGATGGAAAAGATGATCCGGGAAATCAATGGCACATCGTGCATTGATCTGGAAGAAATTCAGCCGACCAAGAAGCAAATTCTCAGCTCACGTTCGTTTGGTATACCGGTATCGGACTTGGCCAGCCTGGAGGAATCGGTGTCGCTGTACATTAGCCGGGCTGCAGAAAAGCTGCGTCGTCAGCAATCGTATGCCGGGATGGTTTACGTTTTTATTCGGACTAGCCCATTCAATCCGCGGAAAAAATATTATGCCAACGGTATGGCCATTCCATTGCCAACGCATTCGGACGATACGTTGCTGTTGGTCAAGGCTGCCTTGTGGGGATTGCGTAGAATTTACCGTCGAGGTTATTTTTATCAAAAGGCTGGTGTGGCGCTGGTTGATTTGGCCCCGCGGCAATATCGGCAAACCGGTTTGTTCGGAACGACTGTAACCGATATCCGGTCTGGAAACTTGATGCGTATTATCGATCAAATCAATATCCGCATGGGACGAGATACCCTTAAACTTGCATCGGAAGGCTTCAGGCAGCCTTGGAAGATGAAACAAGGAAACAAAAGTCCCAGTTACACTACTAATTGGGAGGAATTGCTGGGTGTTGTAAGTTGAAAAAACCGCATTACCGGATCGATAATTAATCGGTCTGTGTATTGGGATATTTCAATGAATTAGTGAAGAGATGGTAGGTAATGACGGAAATTAAATCTAATCACCGGGAAATGACATGAAACGACGTACTTTTTTGCAAGCTGCCGTTGCGATTCCATTTATTGCCAAATCCATCGAATCTGCAGCGGGTGCCGCCTCGCAAAGTGAGGATTGGCGCACTTATGAGGTGAACACAAAGCTGAAAATTGCAAATCCTGCCGGTGTTTCACGCGCGTGGATTCCATTGCCATACATTGTGAAGACCGACTGGCACACGCCGCTCGGTAATATATGGAACGGCAACGGACAGATGAAAGCCGTTATCGAACCGAAATACGGCGCGGAAATGCTCTATGTGGAGTGGAAAGCAGGGGAGAAAAACCCGCTGCTCGAGGTGATCAGCCGTTTTGCAGTGCGTAACCGCAGCGTGGATTTTTCCAAATCCAATCCAAACGCGCCGGGCCTGTCGGAAGCGGAATTAAGACTTTACACTGAGCCGACGGAACTTATTCCGACCGATGGTATTGTATTTGAGACTGCACGGGATATTACCCGCTTTGCCAAAACAGACATCGAGAAAGCGCGCGCAATTTACGAGTGGGTCGTGGATAACACTTTTCGAGATCCCAAAGTCAAAGGTTGCGGCTGGGGCGATATCAAAACAATGCTGGAAACGCGCTATTTCGGCGGTAAATGCGGTGATCTCAACGCGCTATTTGTTGGTTTGGCGCGCTCAGCCGGCGTGGCGGCACGCGATATTTATGGCGTGCGGGTCGCGCCTTCACAGTTAGGCTACAATAGCCTCGGGCTGGGTGGCGTCAATGCGAGTAAGGGACAACATTGTCGAGCGGAATTTTATGCTCAAGGCATAGGTTGGGTGCCGGTTGATCCTGCAGACGTTCGCAAGGTGGTGTTGGAGGAGCCGCCCGGTAACTTGGAAATCAACGATCCGAAGGTTGTTGCAATACGTCAGAAGCTGTTCGGTAGCTGGGAAATGAATTGGCTGGCTTATAACACTGCTCACGACGTAGTGCTGCCGAATTCCCGGATCAAGATTCCGTACCTCATGTATCCGAACGGAGAGACGAGAGGAAAAATGCTGGATCAACTGAGTCCCGAAACCTTCCAATATGCGATTACAGTGCAGCAAATCAAGACATAAGCGTGATTCGAAATAGTTATTCCTTAAATCTGCCATTGCTTTTTGACAACTCATATTAGGATAATTGAATGACATCAATACTAATTAGCAGCTTACAAAGCTACTAATTAATAAGGACTTATTGTCTATTGAGCGATTCGATGACAAAAGCTAAAGTGAACGCCTCAATAGTTGAAGTTTTAGTACTGACGGATTGGACTTAGTAAGTTTCGTATCAGGTAAAAAAACAAAACTAGTATTTTGAGCTAGTGCCTTAGTTTCAACTTTATAAAAGCCCTTGGATAGCAGTGTCTTTCAAGGGCTTACTTTTTTGAACACGCTTAAAAATTGGTGGATTCGTTTAATTAATAAGCGCAATTTTCAGAGTTGTGTGGTCAGCTCCTGTATTTTAACCCGTTAACTTTGCTTGCGGATTTGGGTTTATAGTTTCATGGAACATCCTTGTTGATATCATCAGCCAACAAGATAATTGATGTTTTTTAGGGCTGATTGGTGGTTCGGTTTTTGTTGCATGGCTGGGCTTGTTGTGTCACGCCGTAGGTTAGCCATGATATTCGTAATATATTCAAAAGCCTCAAGTGAAAGTATGGGGCGCCGATAAAATGTGTCATGTATTTTACACATTCCCATTGACCGATAGTTAAGGTTGTACCTTAAACCCATTTTTGTTAGCCATGAGAATATATTTATATTATTTCGACGCGCAAAAGTATCCGGCCAATATAGCGATAATTTTGAAAGCTAACGGAACAGCATAAATTTATTATGGCGTCATTAATTTCGACCTTAGAGAATGGAAAAGTGGGTTTTTTCGATCTTCTAGTTAAGCGAATGGAAGAAGGGGGCGATTTTCCTGCTTGGTCAAGATCAATTGAGCAGCTCGATGAGCTCATGCGCGATGAAGAAAAGAACATTGCTCAAATTGCTAATGTGATTTTGAGCGATTTTACTTTGACCCAGAAGGTCATTCGCTTAGCCAATTCGGAAATGTACTCTAAAATGAGTAATGGTATTACAACCATTTCTCACGCAATAGCTGTACTTGGCTTACATGCTGTTTCTAATATTGTTCTTAATATTCATTTTATCGACACGCTGTCAGCCTCAGCTTCGCATTCAGGCTCAGTGCGTGCTGAACTGGAACAAATTGTGCTGACTGGCGATATTGCTCGGAATATTGCTTCAAAATCAAAGATTAAGAATGTGGAAGAAGCGGTGGTATGCGCGATGATGCATCACATAGGACGGCTTATGCTGGTATTTTATTTCCCAGATGAATGGCGAAAAATTCAACAAATAGCGAAGCATGATTATAGCCGTGAAAGTGAAGCATCGTTAAAAATTATCGGTCTCACGATCGATGAAATTTCTCAAGAAATGGCCAAGCTGTGGCGACTGCCAGTAAAAATTTCAAACAGCATGGCAAATACAGTAACACTTGATAAAACCAGTATTCCAGGAACTTTGGATTGGCTCAAGGTTATGGCGAATTTCTCTGGAAATGTTGCATCGATGCTGACTAATAAAGCCAGCAACAAGAGCGTGCACGATTTTGTATCGCGCTATAGCCGATCCTTATTGATTTCTAAAGAGGATATACTAAGTTCAATTGAACAAGCTGCAAAAAAAACAAACTCTGCAGATTTGTCTGAGCATGACAAGCGATCTGAGAAATTGGATAATTTTCGCAATCGGTTAACGGCCGGCCTGATTGAACTGAGCTTCGCGATAGCGCAGAAAATAGATTTTAATAGCGCGTTAAGTATTGTGCTCGAAACAATGTATGCCGGTTTGCAGTTTAATCGGGTGATTGTTTTTTTTCGAGACTCGAAAACTTATATAGCGCATTCGTATTTCGGTAATTTGAATCAGGACATATTGCCACAACTCGTTTTTTCCGAGAGTTATACGGCTGATGTATTTCATTTGTCATTAAAAAATAGAGCGGATGTATTTATTCAAAGTGTCGTTTCAGCCCGGGAATCATCCATTCCTGATTGGCATAGAGCAGCTTTACCCGATGCGGGCGCTTTTATATTGTTGCCAATGTTTTTTGAGGATAACTCCATAGGCACAATCTATGCAGATTGGTGTGAAGGAGATATACAAGCGATTAGTCCCGACGAATTCTTGGCGCTGGGGATGCTTCGTGATCAATTGATGAGATCTCTCGCAAAATAACTTCCTCCTGTTTACTTTAATGGGGTCTAAGTTTTACTGCTGTGTTTGGTCATGCCAAAAGTGCGAGAAATTTCGCTATTACACTATAATTGAGCCTTGAAATATAGTTGATTGAAAAATCATGCTATGCAGAAAACAATAAATCACAAGGGATGAATAATGAGTGCTATTTGGTTCAAAGAGTATACCGTTGACTACTTGGAAGGTTTGCGTAATGCCAATATGGGAGAGCATATTGGCATTCAGTTTATTGAATTGGGGCCGGATTATTTGAAGGGGCGCATGCCCGTTGATAAACGCACGACGCAGCCATTCGGTATTCTGCATGGAGGGGCGAGTTGTGTATTGTCGGAAACTTTGGGAAGTGTATCAGGCTGGATGACGATCGATCCCGATAAGTATCGCGCAGTTGGATTGGAGTTGAATATTAACCATATTCGCGCAGTGACCAAGGGTTATGTCATTGGCATTTGTACGCCGCTTCATACTGGACGGCGCACACAAGTATGGCAAACCGATATAGTTGAGGAAATCACAGGCAAGCGTGTCGCGATTTCCCGGTTAACTCTCGCAATTATCGAACAAGGGACACTTAGTGCACAAAAAGAGCACGTGGTTGTCGACAGAGTCTCTCTGGGAGATTAATGCGACAAGAAAACCTTAGCCGCTAATGCATAAGGTTTTCATAAGGCAGCCCATTCAACCTTCCTTTTTGTCTTTGTTATGAGTACTGTTCTCTTTGTTTACCAGTTTCTCATCCGCTGATTCGATTTTGCCTGCGTTACTTTCTGTTTCGGAGTACGAAGATCCAATCTCATCGATTCCGGTAGATTTACTATCGTCATCACTAGGATTGCTACCGGAATGTTCTTCTTGCTTGCCTTTGCTGTTCCACATGAAGTAAATCGCGCCCAGCGTAACCACCACTGCTGGCAAAACGATATATACCAGAAGGGCATATTCAACTGTGATGTCTGTTCCGTGCGGGGGGGGGCTGCTTACAAGCACGTAAGCATGCGTTAACGCTACACCGTAGACTGGCAGTAATGCAGCCAAGAAACGATTGGTTATTAACGGTCGTACCGTAAACATATTCAAGACATTGGATCCGTAATATCCAATAAAGTAAATGAAAATATAAAAGAAAATGGCACCCATCGGTTTTCCTGTATTATTTGATTTTGTTAAGAAATAAAATCGTTGATCGAAAGACTCAAAATCTTTCGGCTAATGATACACAGATAGTTGTAAAAAATGTACAGCTAAAAAAATGGAAAATTCAATCAACTTATAAGTTGGCCTTATTGATTGTTACTTTAATTATTTGCCATTGGATTTTCATTCGTTCGTCATGAAAATTAAGTATGCTATTGCTAGCCTACATTTCTTTAGGCTGATTGTATGAGAATTGTTTCTGCGTGCTCTATATTGACTATGAAATCAAAAGGTCTAGTGAGAATTTAATGGAATTTGCACAATATTCGGAACGTATTGAATTATATAATGAATTAAATTCGGTGGCCTATGAACTGCTGGCGCCGCCTTTTGAGCTTTCCCATCTGGTGCTCATGTCAGCGCGTCATTGGGTAGAACAGGAACGTGAGCTGATCAATGAGTTATGTTTGCGCTATGGTATTGATCCACTTCTGATGCATGAGAACGACTTCAGTGCCGATTTCGGTGAGTTTCGGCTTCGCTGGGAGCGTCATACTGAATATTCGACATATACCGTGTATCGCGTCAAACCATTTGAAATACCGTTTGCACACCCGGCGATTACCTATGTGTCGGATGAGTGGATAGCTCGTTTGCCGGGGGAACTCCTGGTTGCTACGCATATTGCTTTGGAAGACAGATCTCGGCCCAAGCGCAGTTTGCACGAATTAGCTACGTTATTTACCTCCGGCACGGTTATCGGATCAAAAGTAGCGGGAGGGGCCGCCAGCGTGTGGAGCGATAACCAGATCCATTGCGATAATTTCAGCCGCATACTGATACACGATGAGAACCTGCGCAGCCGCCAAGTGGGACGATTGGTACAACGTCTACTTGAGATCGAGACTTATCGTATGTTGGCAATGCTGCCGTTACCCATTACGCGCAAGATTATTCCACAATTGGCTCATGCCGATCAGCGTTTGGCAGAGTTGATTGCAAGTAATGTAAAAATGACTTCTATCGAAGATGAGCAATGTTTGTTAAATGAATTGACGCGACTCGCTGCTGAAATTGAACGGTTGTCAGCGCAAACAAGTCATCGCTATAACGCATCCAGAGCCTATTACGATATCGTCAAACTGCGTATTAGCGAATTACGCGAAGAGCGCATTGAAGGGCTGCAAATGTTGCAAGAGTTTATGATCCAGCGCCTAGCATCGGCGATGGGAACCTGCGAATTGGTGCACACTAAGCTCGAAACGTTGTCCATGCGTTTGGGGCGCGCTTCTGCATTATTGCGTACCCGCGTGGATTTATCCATGGAGGCGCAGATTCGTGATTTGCTGAAATCAATGGACAATCGCGCTCACGTGCAGTTGCGTATGCAGGAAACGGTTGAAGGCCTGTCTGTCGTGGTGCTTAGTTACTATCTGCTGGGTATTTTGGGGTACGGCCTGAAAGCTTTGAAAGCGGGCGGATATGATCTCGATGTTGAGCTATTGACAGGCTTGGCGATCCCTGTAGTCGTACTGAGTGTTTTCTTTATTGTTACAGGGTTGCGCCATGTCATCCGGAAATTACATCACGATTAACATTCGGTGATACTGACTGCCAATCCACCCAGCGAAGTTTCCTTGTATTTCACTGACATTTCTAGTCCGGTTTGTTTCATCGCAGCGATGCAATTATCCAATGACATAAAATGCTGACCATCGCCACGGATTGCCAATGATGCTGCGGTATAGGCTTTAATGGCGCCAAATCCGTTGCGTTCAATACACGGCACTTGCACCAGACTGCCTACTGGGTCACAAGTCATGCCGAGGTGATGTTCCAGAGCAATTTCTGCGGCATTTTCAATTTGGGCGGTTGTACCGCTTTTGATTGCGCATAAACCTGCTGCGGCCATCGCTGAGGCCGAACCTACTTCACCCTGGCAACCGACTTCGGCGCCTGAAATGGAACTATTATGCTTAATCAATCCGCCAATCGCACCGGCTACCAGTAAAAAGTCGCGTACTTGCTCCAGCGTAGCGCCTTCGTGCTTGACTGCATAATAAATGACCGCAGGAATGACGCCGGCTGCGCCATTGGTTGGTGCGGTGACGACCATATGACCGGCGGCATTTTCTTCATTTACTGCCATCGCATACGCGCACAGCCAGTCATTCAAGTTAGCCTTCTGCGGATTGTTTTGTAACTGCTGATAAAGCGAATGGGCGCGCCGTTTGATGTTAAGGCCGCCAGGCAAACGGCCTTCGGCAACCAAGCCTTTCTCGAGACATGTGCGCATCGCATCCCAAATGGCATCCAAGCCATCGTTCAGTTCGTGTTCACTCATGCGCTCCAATTCATTGCTGCGCTTCATGGCGGCGATCGATAAACCGCTATCGGCAGACATTTTCATCATTTGATTGGCGGAATCAAATGGAAAGCCACAAGATGTGGTTATTTCCATTTTGATCGGTGCGACCAATTGGCCAATTTCGGATAACGTATTGATAAAGCCGCCGCCAATTGAAAAATATGTTTCGGTGAGCAAAGTTTTTCCCGTTTCATCCAACAATTGAAAGATCATGCCATTCGGGTGCTCGGGCAACGGTTCTCCGCGGTCGAAAACGATATCTTCGGGTGGATTAAAATGAACGATGGTGGCTTGATTGACTTGAATGGTTTTTTGCTGCCAAAGTTTTTCAAACAACTCGTTGACGTCTAATTTTGCCAATGCCAGCGGTGTGTATTGATGCATCCCTAAAGTAACTGCACGATCGGTGGCATGGCCTTTGCCGGTAAAAGCTAGAGATCCTCGCAATGTACAACGAACTTGCAAGAAGGACGGTACAGCATGGTTAGCTACGAAATCCTGGATGCGGTCACGAAAATCCTTGGCCGCAACCATCGGACCCATCGTATGTGAACTGGATGGGCCAATACCTATTTTAAAGAGATCAAGAACGCTAATAAACATTAAATTACCTGCTAAAAAATGAAATTTCTACACTGCATCGGAATATTATCTGACGGAAAAATATCCTGAACATCGAGTCGCGGCTAGTATGCAATATGTCTTGCACCGACTCAATAGATTTTTGTTGCCAATGGATATTCTAACGAATCAAGTGCACGCCAAAGTAAATTGGAGTTGTTTTTTTCTTGAATGTTGCGCCTATATTGGCATTTTTATAGATCGATGTATTTTAGAATAAAAATGTATTTATTATGATTGCAGGATTCGCTAATTTCTATTAACGCTTACTCTGGATACGTTCATTTTATGAATAATGATGCCAATACTAAACAGTCTTCCAGTTTGCATGCAGAAATTCCGGTTGAAACTATTTTGGGTGAAGAGCAGCTAGGCGAATTGTTCGGCGGTATCGGCGATTTAATTCAGAGTATGGCGCCAGACGGACATTTTCTGTTTGTTAATGACGCTTGGCGGGAAGCGCTTGGCTATCCGGAAGAAGAAGTTGCAACGTTGAATATCTTCGACGTTATTCACCCTGATTATCATGCGCGTTGTCGGGAAATCATAAAACATATCGCGTCTGGTGAGAACGTCGGGCTTATTGAAGTGCCGTTTGTGGCAAAAGATGGAACAGTGCTTTGGCTGGAAGGTAACGTAAGTCTATATGCTATGAAAGGTGTAGCGGTTGCAACGCTCGGTATTTTTCGCAATATTACCGGACGCAAAGAAATCGAGGCGGCAATCCTGGTCCATCAAGAAAATCTTCAACAAGCGATGATACAACGTACCGCCGAGCTGCAAGCAAGTGAGAAACGTTTTCGCGATTTTATTGCCAGTATCCCCGGTGCAGTATTTGAATTTTGCATTGATGCGCAAGGGTGCCGCTCTCTGCCTTTCATAAGTGAAGGCGTAATCGATTTAATCGGCCATTCACCGGCTGAATGCATGGCTGATGTACAGATTATGTTTAAACTGATTCGTCCCGATGTACTACCGGAAATGGAGGCATCTATTCGCAATTCTCAGCAAAAATTACTGCCGTGGTTGTATGAATATCCGGTAAAAACATTAATAGGCGAGAGGTGGTTGCGCGGCTATTCCATACCCCATCGGAAAAATGATGGCAGTACGCATTGGCAAGGCGTATTGGTTGATATCACGGCGCAAAAGCAAATGGAGATCGCGTTACGCAATAACGAACAGCTTTTCCGCAGCCTTACAGAAGCCGCGCCAGTAGGTATATTCCGTACCGATGCCACAGGTAGGTGTTCATATGTCAATGAACGCTGGTGCAATATTGCCGATATGGATGCGCAAGCAGCGTTAGGTTATGGTTGGACGAATGCAATTCATCCTGACGATCGCACAAGGATAGTGTGTGCATGGCATAAGGCCGTGCAATGCCGGCAGCAATTTATGTGTGAATATCGTTTTCTTTCAAAAAAACAGTCTGTTACATGGATTCTGGGGCGTGCCCAAGCTGAATTGAGTCCAACTGGCGAAGTATTGGGTTATGTGGGGACTATTACCGATATAACTGACCAAAAACGCAAGGAAGTCACGCTTGCCGAGTCGCGCAGCTTGCTCGAGACAATCATTGATACCGCACCCGTGCGTATTTTCTGGAAAGACAAGAATTTGCGTTATCTTGGTTGTAATCCTGTTTTTGCCAAAGATGCCGGCGCCCAATCTGTACAGGATATGATTGGCACTGATGATTATCAGTGGAGCTGGAAGTTGCAAGCAGAACGCTATCGCAATGATGATCACCTGGTAATTGATTCCGGGATACCCAAGCTTAGCTACGAAGAACCTCAAATGTCTCCTGATGGAACA
This sequence comes from uncultured beta proteobacterium, assembly GCA_900696615.1. GTDB lineage: Bacteria > Pseudomonadota > Gammaproteobacteria > Burkholderiales > Nitrosomonadaceae > Nitrosomonas. Next base: position 8,285 of record CAADGS010000071.1, on the reverse strand, counting down.
ATGAAATGGCTGCAAACTTCCAAAGTCCCGCTGCGCGATGGTAATCATGAAATCATTGGCGTGCTCGGCGTTTATCAGGATATTACTAAACAAAAGCGGATCGATGACTCAATGCGCTTGGCGGCAGCTATTTATGAGTCAAGCAATGAAGCGATCATGGTAACCAATGAGGATGATCTGATTATACAAATAAACCCGGCTTTTACTCGCATGACGGGTTACGAAATTGCTGACGTTGTTGGCAAGAGTCCGGAAATATTTCGTTCTGGACGGCATGATCCTGCTTTTTACCAAGATTTACGCAGCAGATTGTTGAATGAAGATCATTGGCAGGGAGAAATCTGGGATGTGCGGAAGGATGGCACGCTTCACGCCAAGTGGCTTAACATTAGCGTCATTCGACGTCCCGATGGCCGCGTTCAATATCATGTTTCCCAGTTTGCGGATATTACCGAGAAAAAGAAAAAAGATGAGCTCATTTTGTTGCAGGCGAATTATGATCAATTGACTGGCCTGCCCAATCGCAATTTATTCAAGGAGCGGTTGGAAGCCAAAATCAAGAAATCACGCCGCAGCAAGTTACCGCTATCCGTGCTATTTCTGGATCTGGATCATTTTAAAGATATCAACGATACCTTAGGGCATGACAGAGGCGATGATCTACTGAGGGAAGTTGCCGTACGCCTAAAATCGTGTACCAATGAAAACGATACGGTTGCCCGTCTGGGTGGCGATGAATTTGCAATCATTCTTTCAGGTTTCAGTGAAAGCAAGCAGGTTGATGATATTGCGCTACGAATAATTCAGAGCCTGAATAAACCGTTTAATTTTAGCCAGAATCGAACGGATTATTACATTTCTACAAGTATCGGTATCGTTTTCTATCCGCAAGATGGAATGGACATGAAAACCTTGATGAAGCACGCTGATCAGGCCATGTATGCTGCTAAATTGGAAGGCCGTAATCGATTTTGCCACTTTACATCTTCCATGCAGCAAGAAGCTCGTGAAAAGATGTTATTGATTAATGACTTAAGACAGGCAATCGCAAGAAATGAACTGCAAGTTTATTACCAGCCAATTGTGGAATTATTGAGCCGGCGCCTTATTAAAGCCGAGGCACTGGTACGCTGGAAACATCCGCGAAGAGGGATGATTAGTCCGACTATTTTTATCCCGCTGGCGGAAGAAAGCGGCTTAATTCTGGAAATTGGCGAATTGGTGTTTAAGCAATCGATAGCTTTTATTCATGAATGGCGAAATAAGCTGGGTTATATTTTACAGGTGAGCGTTAACATGTCGCCGATACAATTTAAATTCATGAATAAATTCAACTGGCTGGACAGCCTGATAGAACTCGGACTACCTGGTTATTGCATTAATGTTGAGATTACCGAAAGCGCGTTATTGAAAGATTCTTCAGTTGTGCAGGAATATTTATTGGAATTCCGAAATAACGGTATAGAAGTGTCTATCGACGATTTTGGCACCGGCTTTTCTTCACTGTCGTATCTCAAAAAGTTTGACATTGATTATCTCAAAATCGATCATTCCTTTATCAAACAACTCATTGAAAGTGAAACGGACCGCGCTCTGGTGGAGGCCATTATTGTCATGGCGCATAAGCTGGATATTAAGACTATTGCCGAAGGCGTGGAAACAAAGGAACAGCAAGATTTGTTGATTCATTTCGGCTGTGATTATGTACAAGGTTTTTTGTATTCAGAGCCTATTAAAGGCAAAGCATTTGAAAGAATGCTTATAAAACAGTCAGCACGCTCTTAGCATGTTTGCCACGGTTGCATAGTATAGGACGAGAAAAAAATTGCATCGGTAGTGTATCGTAATAATAAATATGGATTTTTTAGGCAACTTTGCGATAAGCTGTGAATACTCCGCATTGGAGTATGGATATTCATCAGCATTGATTGACGCGAAGGTTTAATAAACTGAAAAGACAATAAGCGCAAGCCATGACGCCAAAAAATAAAACCAAAGCTACTCGCAGCAAGGCATTGATTTCTACCTCACCTCACCTGGCGTTCGATTCGGCGACCGATTCCAGCATCCGTGCGCTGGAAGATAGAATCGGTCAGCTAGAAAAAATTCTTAATGAAGTTGATGTTTACGTTTATACCAAAGACAGGCAGGGACGGTATACCTACGCTAATCAAAAAGTACTCGATCTCTTTGCGGTATCGATAAACGAGATCATCGGCCATGATGACAAAAATTTTTTCGATTTGAAATCATCGGAAGACGTCATATTTGATGATAGTCGCGTGATGGAATTGGGACAAACGATTAATCGCGAAGAAAGTATGGTGGTGAAGGCATTAGGACAAACGCGTTCTTTCTGGACTGTGAAAAGCCCGATGTTTAACGATCAGGGTCAGATCACCGGTGAATTGGGAATTTCCACGGATATCACTGCTCGTAAAATGGCTGAAAATATGTTGCAGATTGAGAGCAGTGTACTACAGGACTTGCCGGTTGGGGTATGCTTGATTGGTGTCAGGGATCAGCGGATTTTTTATGCAAATTCGCAATTTGGCATTCAGTTTGGCTATGGAGCCAATGAACTTCAAGGTTGTCTGATCGATAGCCTCAATATTACGACTTCAGCCGGCCCTTTGGTAGTCACGGAATCGATTGCAGCAGAGATTGATCGCGCTGGCAGATGGATGGGAGGAATCTGTACGCTCAAAAAAGATAAAACCAATTTTTCCTGCTATGCAACGATTTCCGCAATTGATCATCCTGTTGAGGGAAAAACTTGGGTGTTGGCGCTACTCAATGTTACGGAACGCCAATTGGTTGAGGATGCCCTTTACTTTGTTTCTTCGCGCCAACCGTTAACTGCTTTCGCCAGCAACCCGGATGACCGGGGACAGGAAGTCGTAAAGCTTGAACAAGCGTTCGATTCCATGTTGCTGGTGGAGGCTATCTATCAGAACAGCAGCGAAGCAATCCTGATCACCGACGAAAATAATTCGATCAAACAAATCAATCCGGCATTTACCCGGTTAATCGGTTATGAGCTGCATGAAGTGATCGGTAAGAATCCGCGGATTTTTATTTCTTCCTGCCATGATAAAGCTTTTTACCAAAGCATGTCGCGGGAGCTCCAGAACAATAATCACTGGCAGGGTGAAATCTGGGCGCAACATAAGAACGGTTCGATTCGCGTCGGATGGTTAACTATCCATGCCATGCTTCGTTCACATGGCGGAATCCGGGGCTATGTTTCTCAATTTATCGATATTACGGAAAGAAAGCAAAAAGAAGATCTGATTTTGTTTCAATCAAATTTCGACCAATTGACCATGTTGCCCAACCGCATTTTATTCAGGGATCGATTAGACCAGGAAACAAAAAAATCGCATCGCAATGGGCAATTACTGGGCGTAATTTTTCTCGATCTGGATCACTTCAAAGATATCAACGATACACTCGGCCATACGGCTGGTGATCAACTGCTGCAGGAAGTCGGGCAACGGATCAAATCCTGCGTGCGGGATACCGATACGGTTGCGCGTTTGGGTGGAGACGAATTTGCAATTATCATACCTAATATCGAAATTCGCGAGCATATAGAAAAAATCGTCCGGCACATCATTCATGAACTCGATGCGCCTTATAATCTTCTGGACGATCAAGTGGATTACCATATTTCTACCAGTATCGGTATCGCATTCTATCCCGAAGACGGTATGGATATCGGCAGTCTGATGAAATATGCCGATCAGGCGATGTACGCGGCAAAACATGCAGGGCGGGACCGCTATTGTTTTTTTACCCCGGCGCTGCAACATAAAGCAAGTGAGAAAATGATTCTAACCAATGACTTGAGGAAGGCATTGGCGCGTAATGAATTGCATGTTTATTATCAACCGATTTTGGATTTGTCACGGCGCAGCATTATCAAAGCCGAAGCGCTGTTGCGCTGGAAGCATCCCTATCGCGGCATGATAGGGCCGCATACCTTTATTCCTTTAGCGGAAGAAAGCGGACTAATTGTTAAAATCGGCGAGTGGGTTTTTAATCAATCCATCGCGCATATTCAGCAGTGGCGGGATCGACTCGGCACATTGATTCAGGTCAGTATTAATAAATCACCAGTTCAATTTCAAGTCTCGGATGAGTCCGGTTGGTGTGAGAAGCTGACACATGTTGGTTTGCCAGGCGATTGTATCAACGTTGAAATTACCGAGGGTCTGCTGCTGAAAAGCTCGCTTGCGGTGCAAAACTTCTTGTTGCAATTTCGCAATAAAGGCATTCAAGTATCCATTGACGATTTTGGTACCGGATTTGCATCGCTTTCTTATTTAAAGGAATTCGATATCGACTATATCAAGATAGATCGCTCATTTATCAGCAATCTGAGCGAAAACCCTATTGACCGGGCATTGGTCGAAGCCATCATCATGATGGCGCACAAACTGGACATCAAAACTATTGCAGAAGGTGTGGAAACGGAAGAACAACAGAATTTGCTCATTGGTTTCGGATGTGATTATGTGCAAGGCTTTTTGTATTCTCCACCCGTTCCTATTGAAGAATTCGAGAAATTGATCATGTCGTAACAGGATGAGAAAATGCCGTTGGGTGGCATCGCTGGCAAGATCATTCAACTTACAGACCGGGAAATTTTCATGAATTCTATTCTTCATAGATACTTACTGCGATTAGTGCAGGGTATGCTAATCTTGAGTATGGCCGGTTGCGTATCGCCGATTGCTTTAAATCGCGCCGTGCTTGCGTATGACGATGCCATTACCGACGCCATCTCACAGCAGCTGATGATCAATATCGTGCGTGCCCGTTACCGTCAACCGGTTCATTTTACCGGTGTATCGAATATCGCCGCGACATTCAATTTTCAGGCCAATGCCGGTGCTATGCCAGCGCTGGGTGGACTTGCCGGGGCGTCGATACTGCCGGTTTTCGGGGGAAGCATTACGGAAAATCCGACCATCAGCATTGTTCCAATCGAAGGGGAAGATTTTACCAAGCGTTTATTGACGCCATTTACGCAGAATAAATTGACGTTGTTGCTACGCCAGCGTTTCGATGTGGATATGCTGCTGCGCATGATGGCGCAGGAAGTGCGTTTATTGCACGAAGCACGGGAGAATGGTGCTTATCGTAATAGCCCGGCGGCTAAAAATGGTTATGAAATGTTTCGCCGGATTGTGCTGCACCTTTCGGCGATTCAAGATCACAATCAATTATTTGCCGAACCGCTGCCGTTGGTTAACACCTGGACGATCCCGGCAGGTTCGGTAAAGCCGGAAGGTTTCTTAGCATTGCAAAAAGAATTTACTGTGCACTACAACGCGCAAGACAATACTTACGTGCTGCGCAAGCAAGTAGCCGGGCCGATTGTCATCACTAACTATGATCCCGATATTCTGTCCGAAGAAGAACGCGAAAAGCTGCAGCAATTAGTGGGTGACTGGAATAGCAGCGACATCGCTTTTGATATCCGCGCCGGTCATTATGGCGGGGAATGGCCAATGACGGGTGTTTTCCGGCTTAGAAGCTTTCATAGCATTCTGGGTTTTCTCGGTAAAGCGCTCGGCGATGAATTGGGGTATTACGTCGAAAAAGATCCGCGCACACCGCCGATCCTCAATGACGAAAATCCTAATCTGACCATGGAATTTATCGTGGCCGATACATCGCCCGCCGATGCCGATTTTTCCATCCGCTGGAACAATCGTTATTACGCCGTCAATACTACGGGGCCGCATGCGCGCTGGAACCGCGATGCTTTTCAGTTACTATTTCTGTTGTTTCAAATGACTGTTACCGATATCCCGCGGGTTGGCGTGCCAAGTATTACTATTGCAAAATAGCGAGACTGATTACACAAAGTGAGGTTGTATCATCAATAAGACGAATGAAAAAACAATACCGAATGCTCCACTTGATTCTAAACAGTTAAATAGTCGTTGCGATCCTGAACAATTTACATTTGTAACAACGACTGAATTGCAGGATTTGACTGAAATCATCGGTCAGGCTCGCGCGATGGACGCTGTCAGATTTGGCGCGGGTATCCGTCACGATGGTTATAATCTTTTCGTACTCGGTCCGTCAGGTATGGGAAAGCGGAGTCTGGTCAAGCAGCTATTGCAAGAAAAAGCGTCGCTTGAAAATAAACCCGCCGACTGGTGTTATATCAACAATTTTCTGCAACCGCACAAGCCTTGCATGCTTAAGCTTCCGTCTGGCCGCGGTGAGGAATTGCGCCGGCATATGGAAAAGCTGATCAATTACTTGCGTAGCGCAGTACCTGCTGTATTTGAAAGCGACGAATTTCGTACCAAAGCAAAAGCCATTCAGAAAGCGTTTAATGAGCAGCAAGAGCGGGCTTTGCTGGAGCTTCGCATGGAAGCGGAATCGCAAGGAATTGAATTGTTACAAACACCGGATAGCTTCGTATTCTCCCCGCTGCGTGGCAGTGAGGTGATTTCGCCGGAAGAGTACGAAAAACTGCCGGAAGCGGAACGAACACGCATTGAAGCAATCATCGCGCAATTACAGGAACGGCTGGAAAATATCTTCAGTCATCTGCCGCAATGGCGCAGAGAACGCAGCGAACGCATGCGTCAGTTGAATCGTGAAATGATGACGTCAACCGTGGTTCATTTGCTGGACGAATTGCGCGCGCACTATGCCGATTTACCGGATGTGTTGAGTTATTTTGATGACGTACAAGAGGATATGGTCAATCATGTCGATGATTTCCGCAAACAGGAGGAATCGATCAGTCTTTCCGGTATGACGATCATCACGCACCAGACTTTTCATAATTACCAGGTTAATGTGCTGGTGACGAATGGCAAAGACGAAGGCGCGCCCATTGTAAGCGAACATAATCCGACTTATAGCAATTTGCTCGGGCGTGTTGAATATGTTGCGCACATGGGCGCATTGGTGACCGATTTTATGCTGATCAAGCCTGGCGCATTGCATCGTGCCAATGGCGGATATTTGTTGCTGGATGTTCGCAAGGTATTGACGCAACCTTTCGCTTGGGAGGGACTGAAACGGGCCCTGCAATCCCGCGAGATCCGCATTGAATCACCGGCGCAGATGTACAGCCTGATCAGTACCGTTTCGCTTGAACCGCAACCGGTGCCACTGGATATCAAAATTGTTTTGTTCGGTGACCGGATTTTTTATTACTTATTGCAAGAGTATGACCCCGATTTCAACGAGCTATTTAAAGTGGCGGTTGATTTTGAGGAACACATCGAGCGTTCCGCCGAATCCCATCTGCTGTATGCGCAAATGATCGCCACGCTGGCGCGTAAGGATGCGTTATTGCCATTCGATCGTTATGCTGTAGCGCGGATTATTGAATACAGCGCGCGCTGGGTCAGTGACGGGGAAAAGCTATCGATGCACATGCGCAGTATTGCGGATTTATTGCACGAATCGGATTATTGGGCGCGTAAAGCGAATCGCAGCGTTGTCGCGATCGGCGATATCGAACAAGCCATCAATGCGCAGATCCGGCGCCAGGACCGCATACGCGAGCGGCTTTACGAAGCCATTTTACGCAATACCTTAATGATCGATACCCAGGGTGACGTGATTGGCCAAGTCAACGGGCTGGCAATCATCCAATTGGGAAGCTTTGTTTTTGCCCAACCTTCGCGGATTACCGCAACGACCCGCTTTGGCAAAGGTGAAATGATCAATATCGAACGCGAAGTGAAATTATCCGGTGCCATCCATTCCAAAGGAGTGTTGATACTCTCAGCTTTTCTGGCAACCCGTTACGCTAAAAATCAGCCGCTTGCACTCTCGGCAAGCCTGGTGTTCGAACAATCATATGGTGTCATTGAAGGCGACAGCGCTTCCCTGGCGGAACTCTGTGCGCTGCTATCCGATTTGGCGCATGTGCCCATCAAGCAATCGTTGGCGATTACCGGTTCGGTTAATCAGCTCGGCCGGGCGCAAGCAATCGGCGCTGTCAACGAAAAGATTGAAGGCTTTTTCGATATCTGCGCCGCGCGAGGACTGACCGGCGATCAGGGCGTCATCATTCCGGCAGCTAATGTCAAGCATTTGATGCTGCGCCAGGATGTCATCGCTGCGGCAGCAGCAGGGCGGTTCCATGTTTATGCGGTTGAAACGGTAGACCAAGCCATCACACTTTTAACGGCCTTGCCGGCAGGAGAAACCGATACCAATGGAGACTATCCACCAGCAAGTCTGAATCGAAAGGTCGCGGAAAGGCTGACGCAATTGGCGGCTATCAATAAATC
>CAADGS010000070.1 GCA_900696615.1 uncultured beta proteobacterium | reverse complement strand
TTTGCAGCACGAATTTTTGATTGTGCCCCATTCTAAATAGATTATGGGGCACAAAGAAGTATTTTATTTATAAAGAATTATCGTAAGAATTAAAGTAACACTCAATTTTTAACCAATATGCATAATTCTAGCGACCGACGGCACACCTGAGGCATCCCAGACAAAAATCATATAGAAGCCCGGGGGGGCAATATTGGCATTTGCTGGAGTTCTAACCGTTACAATGTTTCCTGCTTGAGGAATGGTTAAATCAAAAAAGCGCGCTTCATGATCAAAAGTGTGTGTGGCTGCACCAGTTCGTACTAGTGTAACTCTTGCAATGCTAGTATTGGACTCGATTGAGAAGTCCTGATCCCAACTAACCATGGTGGTCGGTGCATCGATAATTTCGGGTCGCACTGCAAATTCGCCACTTCCATCAGTTTTAAACAAATAAGGTGGATAATAAATTTCACCATTGAGTTGTTTAACAGGACCCGGTGCACCACCACCACCGGTAAATACAGTTGCATCCGGCAGTAACAGCGAAACCGAATGGTATAACCGCGCCGCGACTGCATTGGCAGCTGGAGACCACACGTTAGTAACCGGATTCCACAATTCAGATTGCAAAATTACACCGGTTAGTGTATTGCCAGTTGATGAACCGCCACTGACCCATACATTGCCATCGGCCAATACGGTTGCGCTTCCAAATTGGTGATCATAGGCAAGACTACCGGCAGATGTTACAACCGGTTCACCGGCTCCATTGATATCCACACTGACCGCAGCGCGATTTTGGCGAATGGACAAAATTTTACCCGGTGCATACATGACACTTGGCATGTTAGTGCGTCCATTTAGAGTTTTTGTCTTATATCGTGTCAGTGTACCCGTACCCGTGGTATCGAGCTTATACATCGGCCCGTTATGTCCGAGGATAAATACTTGTCCTTGCGGATTGACCCATCCGCGAGGATAAAACCATCCACCTCCGCCCAATGCGCCATAAGCAGCATCACTGGAAGCTGTAGTCAGTGAACGCCAATTGCCATCGACTGATCGTACTTCGGGTATTGGTGAATAGGTGGCTTCAGTTGCGGGAATGGTGGAGGTGCCGGCAAAAAACGCGCTGTCTCGTCCACCTAACACAGCATGTTCGCCATTTGGCATGGTCACAGCAGTTGCATACCAGCGTTTGTATGCCATGTTCTGGCTTTGACGAATAAGGGTGTCGGTTACCGGATCAAAAATATTGACATCGCTATTTGCATAATTACGCTTGGTATTGACTATTGCATCCCCCCCCAGAATTAATGCTTGACCAGTAGATGGGATCAATGCTTGAGCTGCACAAAAAATATCCGTGTTCGTTGTATTGGGTAAGGTTTCAAAGGCGTCACTACCTGTGCCAAGGGTAGGATCCCAAATCGTATAATATAATTTCGCGCCTTGCACACCCGCAATGTTTGTTCCATAGGCAAATACCCGTCCATCCGGCATGAGAACCACAGCGAGGGGTATAATTGGCCAGTTATGCAGAGCACCAAACTCTCCTTTGATGTGAGCATCTGGACCCGCAGCATTTACGGAAATAATAGCGCCTTCATAAGCAGTTAAGAATAAAACCATAGCAGCTACTATCAAGTGTTTGAGTTTGAATTTTTGGTCTTCCTGTAAAGGAAGAAAGTGTTTAAACATTATCGCCTACTCCTAATATTGAAAATAACAATTGTGCGAACGATGAATTCTTTGTTTTATTCGAAACATCGCTCCACTGGTATTTGCCTAATAAATCGCCCCATGCGCCGATAAACAAAAAATTAATTTATTTCTATGAACCTTAACGATATTATTTTTCTTGTTCATATTAATAAAACACAGTAATGCATTTTAAATCAGTGACAAAAATCACTTTTAATATTAATTTTACTATATGAGGGGAATCACATTTTGTCTTGGGTCAAACATACTTTATTTTTAAGTAAATTATCCTATATTTCTTGATAAAAAATAGGATATTTAAGCTAAACAAAGGATGAAAAAAGATAATCATCGCTTTTTTTACTTAGTTCGCTTCAATTTCCTGATTCCGATAAACTTCCCGTTTTATATCATTACCCGCTCTAAGTCTGTTGTATAATCCCGCTGGCAACAACTGCCAATGAGTTCTGGTCCGATTCCAATATGCAAATTCCCGCTATGCAACAGTTATCCGTATCTTCTTGCTGATTTGAGATGAATAAGATCTGTTCGCAAGGATGGTATTCTACGCTGATATCTCTCTCTTATCATCAACGTAATTGGTTACAAGATCGAGGATCATTGACGCGTCGTATACAAAGCCGTTGTTCCAATTTTTATGTGAAGCCAGTTGTTCAATCCCTGCAAAGGATTTATGGTGGTGAATTAGCTGTGATGGGATTGCGATCCAATGAGCTGGCAATGGTGCGAGAAGTATATCTATATTGCAACAGCGTGCCTGTGATATTCGCCCATTCTGTTATAGCTCGCAAGGATCTGTGCGGTTCTTGGCGAGGTTTAAGTAAACTGGGTAACAAATCGTTAGGGACAGTTTTATTTAGTAATCCGAGAATTAAACGTACGCCTCTGGAATATAAACGAATCAAGCCTTCACACCTTCTATATGGACGTGCGTGCGCCAATTTGCCACAAAAGCCGGCTTATTTATGGGCGCGGCGTTCACTGTTTACTTTGCACGGTCAGTCTATCCTGGTTACCGAGGTTTTCTTGCCAACTCTCCTAGATTTACCCTTATGAACATAGCAGAACGTATCAAAACCTATATGCAGTTGATGCGGCTTGACAAACCAATTGGTATTTTGCTGTTGCTATGGCCAATGTTGTGGGGGCTATGGTTTGCTGCTGAAGGAGTTCCTGATGTGCAGATTTTGATCATTTTTGTTTTGGGAACTATTTTGATGCGATCGGCGGGCTGCGTCATCAATGATTTCGCCGATCGCGAGATTGATCCGCATGTCGAACGCACCAAGAATCGCCCCATGGCGACGGGTAGAGTGAGTGCGCAGGAAGCCATGATTTTATCCGCTGGATTGAGTTTGGTGGCATTTCTGCTGATTTTGCCGCTAAATCGATTGACTATTCTGCTTTCAGTACCTGCACTTTTTCTGGCTGGGACGTATCCCTTTACCAAGCGTTTTTTTGTCATGCCTCAAGCGTACCTTGGTATAGCGTTCAGTTTTGGAATACCCATGGCTTTTGCGGCGCAAACTAATAGCTTACCGCCGATTTTCTGGCTTTTGATGCTTGCCAATCTGTTCTGGGTGGTTGCATACGATACAGCGTATGCAATGGTCGATAAACCGGACGATTTGAGAATCGGAATTAAAACATCGGCGATTACACTCGGGCGTTTTGATGTGTTGGGTGTGATGCTGTGCCATATTTGCTTTATTGCAATTATGTCGATAATTGGATTGTTGCAACAAATGAACCTGGTTTATTATCTAGGGTTAATGGTTACATCGGGGATGATCATTTATCAATATACTCTGATTCGCAATCATGATCGCATGCTTTGCTTTAAAGCGTTCTTACATAACAATTGGGTTGGTATGACTGTTTTTGGCGGGATTGCATTCGATTTTTTAATTTTTCCGCATTAAAAGGGCTGAATGATGCAATATAAGGATTTGCGCGACTTCATTGCTCAATTGGAAGCAATGGGTGAACTCAAGCGAATTCATACAGAAATTGATCCGGCACTGGAAATGACCGAGATTTGCGATCGAATTCTGAAAGCGCAAGGCCCGGCAGTATTGTTTGAACATCCTAAAGGACATACGATACCGGTTTTAGGTAATTTGTTCGGTACACCGAAACGTGTTGCCCTAGGCATGGGGCAGGAAGCAGTCGAAGCCTTGCGTGAAGTTGGCAAGTTGTTGGCCTATCTCAAAGAGCCTGACCCGCCCAGAGGACTCAAAGATGCCTGGGATAAACTGCCAGTGCTGAAACAAGTCATGAATATGGCACCGAAAGAATTGAGTAGCGCACCGTGCCAAGAAATTGTATGGGAAGGCGACGAAGTCGATTTGAGTCGGATACCGATTCAGACTTGCTGGCCGGGTGATGTCGCGCCGCTGATAACTTGGGGTTTGACCGTAACGCGAGGGCCCAATAAAACTCGTCAAAATTTGGGTATCTATCGGCAGCAAGTGATTGGTGCCAATAAGGTAATCATGCGCTGGCTGGCGCATCGGGGAGGTGCGCTGGATTTTCGTGAATTTACTCTGGCAAATCCCGGGAAATCCTATCCGTTGGCAGTAGCTTTAGGCGCCGATCCTGCAACCATTTTGGGTGCAGTTACGCCAGTTCCGGATAGTTTGAGTGAATATCAGTTTGCGGGTCTGTTACGTGGTGCAAAAACAGAAGTGGTGAAATGCATCGGTAATGACTTGCAAGTGCCTGCAAGCGCCGAGATCGTGCTTGAAGGTGCAATCCATTCTAGCGAGACGGCCCTGGAAGGGCCATACGGCGATCATACCGGCTATTATAACGAGCAGGAAACGTTTCCAGTATTTACCATTGAACGCATTACCATGCGCCGTAATCCCATTTACCATTCCACGTACACCGGAAAACCACCGGATGAACCGGCAATTCTTGGTGTAGCGCTGAATGAAGTATTTGTGCCGTTATTGCAAAAGCAATTTCCAGAAATTACCGATTTTTATCTGCCGCCGGAGGGATGTTCGTACCGGATGGCGGTGGTGAGTATGAAAAAGCAATATGCCGGCCATAGCAAACGCGTCATGTTTGGTATTTGGAGTTTTTTGCGGCAATTTATGTACACCAAATTCATTATTGTCACTGATGATGATATCAATGTGCGCGATTGGAAAGAAGTGATCTGGGCGATTACTACGCGTGTCGATCCAGCGCGTGATACCTTGATTATTGAGAATACTCCGATTGATTATCTTGACTTTGCCAGTCCGGTGTCTGGTTTGGGTGGAAAAATGGGATTGGATGCTACTAATAAATTCCCTGGTGAAACCACTCGAGAATGGGGGATTCCGATTGTGATGAATGATACGGTTAGGAAACGAGTCGATGAAATTTGGAATGAATTGGGAATCTGATTTTCAATTGTTGCGTG